>JBBQEA010000076.1:0-20418 GCA_038320245.1 Chitinophagales bacterium
TGCCATTTTTTATTGTATTCGTGTTTTATTTCTTTAATGTATGGACTTTTACGGCAGCTTTTATTTACAGCATGATTATTATGGGTACACATGGTACCATCTGGCATCACCGGTATTGTACCCATGGAGCTTATAAATTTCGCAATGCATTTTGGCGGGTGTTCACACAAAATTTAACCATCAATGTAATTCCGGAAGAGATTTATGTTATTTCCCATCATGTGCATCATGCTAAATCGGATGAACCCGGCGATCCTTATAATGCCCATGCCGGATTTTTGTATTGTTTTTTAGCAGATGTAAATCACCAGCCTATTGCAAAAGATTTATCTGAAGCCGACTACAACAGGGTTAAGTTATTAATGAAACATACAGGATTAAAAGCAAATACCTATGCTCAATATAAACGTTGGGGATCTTACGCAAATCCTGCAAGAGCAGTAATGTCCTGGTTGTTGAACTGGTCTTTTTGGTACATGGCTTTTTATTTAATGGGTGGCCATGCATTGGCCTGCAGTTTATTTGGAGCGGCCTGTTTTTGGGCAGTTGGGGTTCGTACTTTTAATTATGAAGGTCATGGAAAAGGAGAAGATAAACAACGGGAGGGTATTGACTATAACCACAAAGATAATTCTGTTAACCAGCTATGGCCGGGCATTGTAGCCGGCGAATGGCACAACAATCATCACCTTTTCCCTAAGAGCGCCAGAAGCGGTTTTAAACCACACCAGGTTGATTTTGCCTGGTATTATATTAAGCTAATGAGTATGCTGGGAGCAGTAAGTACTTACAAAGATTTTAAAAAGCAATTTTACAAGCAATACCATTTGCCCTATCAGCAAAATAAAAGTACAAAGGAAATTTTGCAGCCAGCAGTTCCTGTACCAGTATTGCAGGGATCCGAAGTAAAATAGACATTCCCGGATATGGATTTGATTACTGGTAGTTTTCAACCTGGTAATTGAAAATAACACTTGATTTACAGAGATGGTAAATCAAGCTTTTATTTCCTGTTTACAAGTACTATAACTTTCATTGTATGATTATGCGTAATCATTTGAAAACATAACTCTCAATAAAATTATAAGTTGCAATTATTTTATTAGCTCAATGCAGAGCCGAAGGCTCGGTTCAATTTTGTAGTGTCGGATTTATAACTTTTATCGTTACCAACTTTATAATAGCGACATAGGCCCGTTGCATATTTGTTCAAGCAAGGATGCGGCAGTGTCTCTCTATGCACCTGATTACTAATAGTCTTTTTTATTGAAAATTTTTAATACCTGCTCAATAGCATTTACCGGGTAATCCAGTTAAACTCGTATTGCAACGGTGCTTTAGTACTGGCACGGTCTGTAATTCTTCTAAAACGATCGGGTAAAGCCATAAGGTAATCTCTTGCTTTTTCAGCTGCATCATTAAGACCAGTGATATTGGCTATGTTCCATTCTTTTACAAGGCTATCTAAAATATCGGTATAATCAGCAGAAGTATATACGCCAAGCCGCTGTGCCGCATCACTGAAGTGAGAAAAAGTTGCACCAATTTTTTCACCCTGCTGGCGAAGGAAATGAGCAGGCATAACAATTTTCTTGCGCATCATATCTTCAAAAGCAAGCATCATTTCGCTCGGGTCAATTTCAAAAATACTGCTGATAAAACTTTTATAGGCTTTGGCGTGTCTTAATTCATCAGCCGCAATTAATCCGCAAATTTTTGATAACTGGTTGTTGCCATATTGTTTGGAGAGGGTTGCTGTACGACGATGAGAGATATTAGTAGCCATTTCCTGGAAAGAAGTGTAAACAAAATTCCGGTAAGGATCACGGGCTGCACCGTTATCTAGTCCATCCGCCAATAGGTATTGGGTGCTTATTTCCATTTGCCGCATATTTACACGGCCGGATAGGTAAACATATTTATTCAGTAAATCGCCATGGCGGTTTTCTTCAGCTGTCCACATTCTTATCCATTTGCTCCAGCCTTCCCGGTTGCTTTTACCAATTCCTTCAACATCCATCAGCCAGCTTTCGTAGGTAGGCAAGGCTTCTTCTGTGATAATATCGCCTACCAATACAGCCAGGTAATCGTAGGGTAATTCTTTACATTCCTGCTGTAATTCCTTTACCTCCGAAAGAAATGTGTCACGGCTGCTATCGGGCAATAAGTCCGATGGTTGCCAGTTTTCATCAATTTTCTTTAAATAGGTATCAACAATGGTATCCATATTCTGGGCCAGAAATTGCATTACTTCTAACCGGGTATGAGAGATATTATTTGCTATGTTTGATATCATTTTTTACTGAAAATTATATTAGCATACGAAGGTAGTATACTTAAAGTGAATAAATGGAAAGAACGTGCAAGCTTTATTGTGTTAATTTAAAGGGGATGCTCAATTTTCTTGTTTTTGATAGATTTGCTTTTCTATAAAACTGCATTATCCGCTGCTAATAAATGAATATTTATACCTTTGACCCCTTAATAACAATACAACTATGCTTAGTAACAACGATATACTTAAAAAGTTACGGGTAGCTTTATCCCTTCGTAACGATGATATAATTGAAATTCTTGAACTGGTAGATTTTAAAATTACCAAAGGCGCATTGGGAGACCTTTTCAGGAATGAAGACCACGAAGGATATGTAGAAGCAGGTGATCAGGTTTTGCGCAATTTTTTAAATGGTTTAATCATTTACAAGCGGGGCAGGTTACCCGAGCCTAAGAAAAATTTGAAGGAAGAAGATATTGTACGGAAAGAGGATAAAAAGGAGTAATTCTTTTAGTATGGTTACAAATTGGTAACGACTATAAAGCTGATGACTTTTGGTGAACACACCAACATCGCTTTTCGGAATATTTGATGCATTAAACCTTCAACTTCTAAATCAAATTTGGCAACTTTCTAAATTAAGTTGTTTATGTATTTGGCTCTGATTATTTAGGCTTTAATTTTTTTATAAAAACGCTCTCATTAATCCTCACCCAACAATTCCATCAATCTCCAATTAACATAATAGGTTGTCCTTCCCATTTTTTGTGGCCTCACAATATCAGCATCGGCTAGTTTCTTTAACCACGTGGATGCTGTTTGCCGGTGGGCTATTTCTTTCTTTTCCAATAATTCAATTTTTAAATAAGGTAACGCAAACATTAATTGTAGTAAATCGTAGCTGAATGAAGCGCCCAATACTTCTTTCATTTTCTTCTCAAATTCTTCTTTCAACAAAAGCATACTCCTTATTTTTTTTGTAGTTAGCTGTGTTGTTTCTATTAATGCAGTAAGGATGTACATTACCCAATCGTTCCAGTTATTTTTTTCCGTTACACCTCTTAATAATTGATAATATTCTGTTTTGTATTTTACAATGTAGGAGCTTAGATAAAGTACCGGCTGCAATAATAACTCCTGCTGCACAAGGTATAATGCATTTACAATTCTGCCTGTACGGCCATTGCCATCGGCAAATGGGTGTATGGCTTCAAACTGGTAATGAATTAACGCCATTTTTATCAAGGGGTCTAATAATGACATTTCCGGGTCGTTGATAAATTGTTCCAATGCCGCAAGTTTTTCTCTTAATACATCTTCACAACATGGTGGAGTATAAATCACTTCACCTTTAATTGCATTTTTTAGGGCAGTTCCTGGCGTGGTTCTGATGCCTGATTTATTTTGCTTAATGGTTTGAACAACTTCAATTATTGTATTGGTGAGTAACAAGTTTTTTTGCGCCTGCATTTTTTGCAATCCTACATACAGTGCTTGCCGGTAGCTTAATACTTCTTTGGCGGCTTTGCTGGCAGTTCCTTCCTCACCGGCGGCTTTGTACAATTCGTCTTGTGTGGTTACAATATTTTCAATGGCAGAACTTTCCTTACTTTCCTGTAGCACGATTGTATTAATCAGTAATTGTGGGTCGGGCAAAGAAGTACAAAGGCCATTTAATTCGCCTAAATACCTTGCAGCTTTAGCAAGATGCCTTAAAATTTCCGGCGATTCTACAAAGTCTGTTGGAGGTAAATTAGGCAGGTCGTTAAAGGCATTGTTTTTGTTATAAGCCATTGATGGTGATTTTTATACCAATTTTCGTTTTTTGCCTTTTGTAGACATGGGCATTTCGACATGAAATTTATTTGATGATGAAATTAGTCATAAATTTCGACATAAAACGCAATTGATGTCGAAGTGATATACACAAAAGGCTTATAATGACGAAAAAAAGGCTTCTTTTCGTCATGAAAAATCGGGGGAATAGTAGGTTTATGATGCCTTAAATTTCTCTACCATCTGCTTAATCTCCACTTCAGTTCCATTTTCTATAAGTAAAAGTTATCCAGCAGCTGAGGTTGAATAAATAAATAAGGTTAGGCGTCTACTTCGCAGCCTTTATTTTTTTTGTTTCTTTTTTTTATCAAGAAAAAAAGAAAATGAAGTGTAACACAAAAGAGTAGTGTCTATGCGAACTAAATGCCTAATTCAATAAATAAATTGATACTACCTGAAATTTCTCCCACCATAAAAAATTCTCTCTTCCTCTTCAGCTTTCAATTTGGGCTTATTATTTTGTGCATGCGGGGGAACAGATTTCTCATCAGCATAAGCAAGCGTTAATACCTGCGGATTGTCGGTTTTAGATGAGGTAAGCTGTCGCAACAATTTAGAAAAATCGTAACAACGTTTTACAATCACATGAATTACTTCGCCTTCTATTTGTACTTTTCCCTCCACCATTATCAACCTTGATTGTAAAATTTCTTTTCTGAATTCATCAAATAGTTTTTCAAAAATTACCAGGTTGGCAAAGCCGGTTTCATCTTCAATGGTAATAAAGCAAATGCCTTTGGCTGTGCCGGGCCGTTGACGTACCAATACAAGTCCTGCAACTTTTACAAATGCTCCATCTTTAAGTGTAGCCAATTGAATGGTGGGTTTTATGCGAAGCTGAACTAACTTTTCTCTTACAAAACTTACCGGATGGGCCTTTAATGAAAATGCTGTAGCAACATAATCCTGTATTACATGCTCGGATGTTGACATAACAGGTAGTGATATATTTTCTACCGCAGCATCTGCAGCCGGCTGACCAGCAAACATGGCTACAGGCCTGTCTTTGGTAGATACTTCCCATAATGCTTGCCGCCTGTCCAGCCCAATAGAATGGAACGCATCTGCGTCAGCTAATTTCTCTAATGCTCCTTCCGGCAGGGCAATATCACGAAGTGCATTGATGCTGCCGTAAGGTTGCTTTCTGTTGGCTATCAAAATAGCTGTATCATCTTGTCGCAAACCTTTTACCTGCCGAAAGCCCAATCGAAGTATGCAATACTTTCCTGATTTTTCCCCGCCATTAGCGGGGTCTGCGACTTCCAGTTTATTATCCCAGTCTGAATAATTTATGTCTACCGGTTTTATTGCTACGCCATGTTTTATTGCATCGCTAATTAATTGTGCAGGCTGATAAAAACCCATCGGCATACTATTTAAAATGGCACAGCAAAACACATCGGGATAAAAACATTTTATCCAGGATGAGACATACACCAGCAATGCAAAACTTGCCGCATGACTTTCCGGAAAACCATAGCTTCCAAAACCTTCCAGTTGTTTAAAAACACGTTGGGCGTATTCTAGTTTATAACCTCTTTCCATCATGCCTTTGGTTAGCTTTTCCTGAAATTTTGAAACCAGCCCCTTCGCTTTAAAAGTTGCCATGCTGCGGCGCAATTCATCTGCTTCAGCTGCAGTAAAACCTGCGGCTACAATTGCAATTTTCATTGCCTGTTCCTGAAACAATGGCACACCCAATGTGCGACCGAGTATTTCTTTTAATTCTGGTGAAGGATATTCCACTGCTTCTTCGCCATTGCGTCTTCGTAGATAAGGATGCACCATATCGCCTTGAATAGGGCCGGGCCTTACGATAGCAACTTCAATCACCAAATCGTAAAAGCAGCGGGGTTTCAGTCTTGGCAACATACTTTGTTGGGCCCTGCTTTCAATTTGAAAAACTCCGATGGTATCGGCATGGCATATCATTTCATACACCGCCGGATCATCCTGCGGAATATTTGCCAGCGTTAAATTAAGTCCATAATTTTCTTTGGCAATATCAAAGGCTTTGCGAATGCAGGTGAGCATGCCCAATGCCAACACATCTATTTTCATAAAACCGAGTGCATCAATATCATCCTTGTTCCATTCAAAGCAAGTACGGTCAACCATACGTGCATTCATAATGGGGCAGAGGTCAGATAACTTACCATTGGTAATTACAAAACCACCGGTATGCTGCCCAAGCTGTCGTGGAAAACCCATAAACTCCTTAGTGAGTTGAAGCACTTTTTTCAGATGTTCATCAGCAGGATTAAAACCCTGTTCCGTCAATTGTTTTCCTTCAAACCATTCATCTGTAAACTCCCAAAGTGAGCCGGATAATTTGCTGATGGTATCTACAGATAATCCCATTGCCTTGCCCACATCACGGATAGCACCTTTCTGGTGTTGTTGTGTAACAGTGGCTACAATAGCTGCCCTGTCACGACCATATTTTTGAAACACATATTGCATCACTTCTTCCCGGCGTTCGTGTTCAAAATCAACATCAATATCCGGCGGCTCGTTTCGGGCAGACGAAATAAAACGTTCAAACAATAAATCGAATTTGGTGGGGTTAACAGAAGTAATACCCAAACAAAAACAAATAGTGGAGTTGGCTGCAGATCCACGGCCCTGGCAAAGAATACCCTGCTTCCGGGCAAAGCGCACAATATCATGCACCGTTAAAAAATAAGCTGCAAAATTCATTTCCTCAATAAGCACCAACTCATGTTTTATAGAGGCGGTTATTTTTTCTGGCAATACATCTCCAAAAATTTCTTTAGCACCCTGCCATGCTAAAAAGGTAATTTCTTCCTGCGGTGTACGGCCTTCTGTTGTTAGCTCTACAGGGTATTGATATTTTAATTCATCAAGAGAAAAAGTACAGGCAGCTTCAATCTCTTTTGTACGCAGTATTGCATCGGGATATTGCCTGAACAAACGAAGCATTTCAGAGGAGGGTTTTAAATATCTTTCAGCATTGGGGTGCAACAAATACCCTGCACTATGGATGGTACATTTTTCCCGGATACAGGTTGCAATATCCTGCAACTGCCTTCTTGCAGGTTCATGGTAATGCACATCATTAGTAGCCAGCATGGGTATGTTTAATTCAGTTGATAATTGTGCAAGCCGATATAAATATTTACTGTCATCACCCTGGTAACGGCGGGTTGCAGCCATGTACAAATCATCTCCCAAAACTTGCTTATATTCTTTTGCAACAATTAAAAAAGGAGCATCAAATTCAAACAAGTCATTTAAAGCTTCCGGTGGCAACATAATAAACTTTATCCCCATTGCATATTGGTAAACATCTTTTTTATAGAGATGGCATTCGCCTTTTTCGGCACGTCGGTTTCCTAAAGTTAGCAGGTTAGATAATTGCGAATAAGCTTTGATGGTAGTAGGGTAGGCAAGCAAAGAAATGCCATCCAATAAATCGAGTCTGCAACCAACAATAATACGGATACCATTTTTTTTAGCAGCAACATGCGCACGCACAATGCCGGCAAAACTATTTCTATCTGTAATGGCTATTGCAGTATAACCCAACGCTACCGATTGTTCTACCAATTCTTCCGGATGAGATGCACCACGGAGAAAACTGAAATTGGAGGTTACTTGTAATTCTGTATAATTCATTTTATTTTTCAATTTTTTAAACAGTTTGTACAAAAAAGCTTTCCCTTATTTTTTGGGGCTGTTAGCTTTTGGTTATTTATCAACTAATATGCGGCTATCCGCTGCAAGTCCGGCACAGGCCAACGCACAATCCTTCACCGGGCTTTCCGCTGCTATCCGCCAGCCATTGAACAACAAATCATTTTTGTACTTTTATTATGCAACTTATTACCATTAATGACCTTTTTTATAACATTTTAATAGTCTCTTATACTTTAAAATTTTTAATGACAATACGCAATTTGGTGTAACCCGGTAATTCACTATAATTATACTGGTGCAGCTGCATAAGGAATCTAGTGTAGAGCCGTAGGCTCGCCTCTGTTTTGTAACAACGGATTTTAATCCGTTGTGCTTTAAGAAAAAAACTTTCAGAGAGCCGTAGGCTCGGCACATATTATTGTGTGTTTAATTCCTACTGCAAGTTTTTTAACTAATTATTACCCCTTTTTTATATTACCCGAACCTACGGTTCTCATTAGATTATCAGTTACTTTATCAACGGGTTGAAACCCGTTGTTACAAAATTGACCGAGGCTACGCCTCTTAGCATCTATTTGCAAATCGTTATTAAAATTTTAGTCTTACTTAAATGGATAGTAACTTAAATTCTATTTCTTTTACGCAAAAAATCCATGAATAAACCATTGGTAAGATTTAGCAACATCATAATGCCCGGAGCGGAACAACCAGTAACGATGCCCTTCTTCATCTTCCACATAATAATAATCCCGGTGCTGCCCTTGTTGCAGCCACCATTCTTGTTCAATTCTTTCCGGTCCATCTGCTTTGGCGATGCTGTGTAATTTTCCTTTGTACCTGAAATTCATGGGAGGATAATCCGGCACCGGTGCGGTTACGTCAATTGGTTCTGGCTTTGATAATAATTGTATGGGCCTTGGTTTTTCCACTTTCCAGTTAGTATCTTTTTTTTCGTTCAGGGAAGTAGCCCGTTTAAAAGAGCGCTCTGGCCAGTAGTGTTCATCCGGCACAAAGCGATGAATGTGCTGAGAGCCAAGCTTTCCGGCAATCCTGTCCAGCAACTCGGCTAAACCCATATCATCCAAACCGGCATTGCTTTTAAAAAATGTTTTCTGTACCGGTGAAAGTTCTTCCACAATCGGAGCTTCAAGCATAAATAATACTATACCCAATGCAGGTTCAATGGTAGCAATTTTATCTTCAAATAATTTGAATAAATGTTTGGTATTGCAAGAAGGACGGTTGGTGCCAATCTCAATTGTTTTTATTTTTCCATCTACCCGGTAACATTTTAATATCGCTTTGCGAAGTCCCTTTTCTTCTTTTAAAAACCGTTTACATAAGGAATCCAGTAATTGTTGCAACGCAATCTCAATACCTGTTGCTGTTACAATTGGTTCAAGGCAGGGCAATCGTTCCTGGTACAATACAAGCGGTATTACGGGCTCAATTATTTCTTCTTCACAACCCATTGCCTGATCCAACCGCAGCAATATTTCTTTTCCAAAACGCCTGCGCAAAGCAGTACGGGGCATACTGATAAAATGCTGTATTTGCCGCAGTCCAAGTTTTTGTAAGCGTTCTATTGTTGCTGCTTCCAGTCGCAGTGCAGCTGCTGGTAATGTAAGCAGTGCTGCCGTTTGCTGGCCTGTTTCAACAATAAAATTATTGCTTCCATTGCGGGCCACTGCCCAGGCGGTGCCAACTGTATCTGCCATTGCACAGCTGTTATGATAACCAAAATTATTTAAGCGTTTGCTGATGTCTGCCAGATAGTTTTGTTCGCTTCCCCAAAGATGGACACAGCCTGTAACATCGAGCAGCAGGCCATCTGGTAAATCAATGGCTACAGCCGGCGTGTAGCGGATGCACCATTCCGCAATACCGGTAAGTAACCTAGCTGCACGTTCCGGCTCTTCATCAAAATATTGAAGGTGGGGGATGAAGGCTCTTGCATCAGCCAATACCATATTTGTACTTACTCCCTGTTGTTGTGCTAATAAATTTGCTGCTGTTACAATCATTCGTCCATGATCTTTTGTAACAAATACAAAAGGCAAATCTTTTAAATCGGGTTGGCGACGAAGCAGCCAATCCGTTGTAAGATGACGGAACCATATGGATACAAAACGTTTACGCATATCATCCCGTTTTTTGTTGTAGTTGTTGGGGAATAACTGCCGTTTTATAAATATGCCTGAAGCGACCTGCAGTATATTCTATTTGCCATTTGCCCGGATTTCCGTTTCTTACTTTCAATAATTCTACATTCCAACGGGGAAAACCTACGCCGGGCAAATCATCTGTTAATTCGCTGGATAAAGCAGTAATCTTCCATCGGGTTACACAGGCGGTTGTAGTTATTGTACGTGGATTGTTGCGAATGATAAAACCTGTAACCCTGCTTTGTTCAACTGCTAATTGCAACCTCCTTGATGCGGTAAAACTGAGTTCTTTTATCTCAGCAATAACAGCTGCCAAACCTTCACACTTCAAGGCTTCTTCCATAGCCCAAAGCATGGCTGTTTCTTTTTGTAAATTGATAAAAATGATTTTATCTGGTACAATGCCAAATAATTTTAAGGCAGGAGGAAAGATGGAATGGACTGAACCAATCCAAATAACTGCACCGGCATTTTGCATTAATGGGGTAAGTATACCTGCGATGAAACCGGCTGTAGTTGCTGTATCTTCCATACCAGCAGCAATAAATTCATGTATGGCACCTACGGGAAATGTTTTGTTGGGAAAAGCATTTTTTAAAGGGCCTATGATAGTATCGATTGCAGTATTATTCAAGGATGTTTTAATGCCCTGCAGGGGTAGGATTTCCTTTTGTAATCTTGCGATAATATTAGCTTTTGATTGGTTCATTGATAACGGCGGTACTTAATGTGTAGCAATATTACTAAATAATTTAGCATAAATACTAATTTAGCTAATGCTAATTCATAAGTAGTTCATAGGCAGAATATTGGTTGTTTACTCAGAGGTAAATTTTTCTGCCTTCAACTTGATCAATTACAAAGTCTACAGACTTATTGGGTGGTAGTGGCGCTGGTTTTTGGAGATGTTATTTTTATACTTCTCAAAACATTGGTTGGTTTGTAGTTTTGATTCAACCATTGACTGAAAGTTAGCTTGTAAAATCACCGGATAAAATATCGTCAAAATCAAATTGCTACAAGACAATTTTTTTTATTATTTCTACTATCTAAACTAAGCCACACCCCTTGCAAATCCTACTGTATCCCTATATAATTGAGGCGATACATCTGCGTTTACTTTAAAGAACCTGCTAAAGTAAAATTCATCATCATAGCCTAGCTCGTAAGCAATTTCCTTTACTGTTTTATTGGTGAGATACAATTCTCTTTTAGCTTCTATAATGATGCGTTCATTGATGAGGCTGGAGAGTGTTTTATTAAAATGCGCTTTGGTAATTTTTGCCAATGCTTTTGGAGAGATATACAATAGGTCTGCATAGTCGCTGGCGGAGTGCATGGTTTTAAAATTTTCTTCGATGGCGTCTTTCAGTTTTTGGAGAATGAAAGGTTCTTTATGGTCCTTTGTTTCTGCTGCTGCCATTGGCTGCTGTTGCGTTTTTAAACGGGAAGCTGTAATTAAAAATATCTTTAAATAAGAAACCAGTAATTCATACTGTGCTAATGCGGCGTTTTGCATTTCTGTTTTAATCTGGTCGCATATCATCTGTAAAGTTGCTGCGGATGTGGCATCCACTTTTACAAATGGCGGCTGGTACACATTGTTGTAGAGAACGCCGTTGCAGGCAATTTCGGCCTGGTGCTTGAATATGCAAAAAAACTCAGGATGAAAATATATAGCAACCCCGTTTATATTTTTATCAGCAGTAAACATATATGGCTGGTATGGAGCAAAGGCAAACAGGGAATCTGCTTCAAAATTATATTCTGTAAAATCTGCAGTCATTTTTCCATTTCCTTCTTGTATCCATATTAATGAAAAATAATTTTGGCGTTGTATGTGATCGAAAAATCCGTTGTCTTCAAACGAAAAAAGTTTAAATGCAAGGTTGCCGTTTTGTGGATTCACTAAAGTAAAAGCTGACTGGTTGAGCATGATAATAATTTTGTTTTGCAGGGCATTCAATAAGGCAGAAAAAAACTGAATTTCCCTGATTATTTTAGCTTTTGTACTTTTTGAAAATCACTGTTGCAATATGTCCACCAAAACCAAACGTGTTGCTCATGGCATAATTAATTTCTTTTGATTGGGCCTTGCCCAAGGTAAGATCGAATTTATTTTGATGAGCAATATCTACTTCAGTAGTATTGATAGTTGGCGGAACAATATTTTCCTGTATGGCTTTTATTGTAATGATAGCTTCAAGTGCGCCGGCTGCACCAAGCAAATGGCCAGTCATAGATTTGGTGCCGCTTATATTAAGCGTTTTTCTGTCGCCAAACACTCTTTCAATTGCTTTCAATTCACTTTCATCACCCAATGCTGTGGAGGTAGCATGTGCGTTGATATAATCAATTGTAGCAGCATCAATACCTGCATCATCCAATGCATCGAGCATGCCGAGATAAGCACCTTCACCATCAGGATGTGTGCCCGTTAAATGATAAGCATCAGCCGCCATACCGCCACCGGCAACTTCTGCAATAATATTTGCTCCTCTTGCAAGGGCTGCATCCAGGCTTTCAACCACCATTGCTGCACCGCCTTCTCCCATCACAAATCCATCTCTCTTTACATCAAACGGTCTTGATGCCGTAGCAGGATTTTCATTGTGTGTTGACAATGCCTTGGATGCATTAAAACCACCAATGCCGCTTTCATTAATTGCTGCTTCCGAACCACCCACAATAATCATAGTCGCCTTGCCAAGCCTGATATAATTAAATGCATCAATGATAGCCGTAGTGGAAGATGCACAAGCCGAAATAGTGGAAAAATTTAATCCCCGTAAACCATGGCGAATAGAAATAACACCCGAAGGAATATCTGCAATAATCTTTGGAATAAAATAAGGATTGAATCTTGGCTGTCCGTTCCCTTTAGCAAATTCAATCAGTTGGTCCTGGAAAGTTTGTATACCACCGTTACCTGAACCCCAGATAACACCGATTTTGTTTTTATTGAGCGTATCAAAATTTATCCCTGCATTTTTGATGGCTTCATCCGCCGCTGCTACTGCATACTGTGTAAACAAATCGTATTTTCTTGCTTCGTTTTTTTCAAAATATAAAGCGGGGTTAAATCCTTTTACCTCAGCAGCAAACTTTGTTTTAAAGTTAGTGGTATCAAATTTTGTAATGAAATCAACACCGCTTTTTCCGGCTACGATATTTTTCCAAAATTCATCTACTGTATTTCCCAATGGAGTAATGGCACCCATTCCGGTAATTACCACCCTTTTTAATTCTTTTGTCATAGACCGCAAAGATGCAACTAAACCCTGTTATAAAAAATGGATAATGAACGCCGGAGGATGGATAATTTTTCATGATGACTTTAATTGATTTTTTAAAATGTCTTTCATTACGTTTTTATTTAGCTTCTTTCAACAAATTTGCCCGTTTGATTTTAGATAAGTGGTAAATGAATATGTAATGGATCTACTAATTTACATCTGCTTCAACTCAGTATTTCTTTTGTTTCTTTTACAAAAGATGATTTTATTTTTTTTAAAAGATAAATAGCTTTAGCAACTAAAACAGGAAATAGAAAAATTTACCTAATAAAAAAGGTCTCTGTTTATAAAAACAAAGACCTTTTCCAATTACAATGCTACCGACTTAACCCGACGCCAATGAAAATTTCTTACAACACTTTTCGTCCGGTAAGCAGGTTGTAAATTATTGCGATAACAGCTATCACCAATAAAATATGAATAATACCCCCGGTGAAAAAACCACCCAAAAAAGATATTGCCCAAATAATAACGCAGATTACTGCAACAGTCCATAAAATGTTTCCCATGATGAAAAGATTTAAAAGTTAAAAAAAAATATTGTTTGGTTATTCATTTTAATAACAATACACAAAATTCTGCCAATCTTTTTTTTGCTATTAATTATCCACTTATGGGTATAGATGTCAGGTTTTTTTAAAAAAGATTTCCTCAACTGGGAAAATATTTACTCAAAAGTTAGCATCTAGCGCAATCATCTTTGTTTCGAAAGCATTTCACAATTGCCTTTCTTGACCATAAAGCATTATCCCGTATACCTGTTTGATGGTAAAGGCAATAAACTACAAACTATATGAAGTGTTTATATATTCCACAGAAAAAATGCGCCCGGGTGCTGATTGATTTGCAAAGGGATTAGCAACGTGTAGGCTAATGTTTTTAAGGGGCCGTGCAGTACATATTCAATAGTGCAAAACACGATACAGCTACTGTCCAAATTTTCTACTTTATACTGGGGTAATAAGCGATTTAGTGAGCAGGTATGCCTTCCCCATAACTTATGGCATACCTACAATTTTATCTTTTACAATCACATAACAAATATAAATTGCTACTGCATCCTAACGTTGCCTGTCGGCCAGTAAAGGCAATCCAGCAGGTGGTTAGATCGTTAGTACCCGCAGGTGACAGTTATAAAAAACGAATTAATTTTTGAAGGAAACAGCATTGCCTATTGGGATAAATTAGTTAAGCTTACTGGGGTAATTTTGTTTTATATTGAGGGAAATAAAACCAACACCGGCGGAATTATTTATTATTTGTAACCACCCTTTTGTGCATGCGGATTAAACTTGCCGAGTGATGCCGGGGTGATTGGCAATTTATATAATGATGCCAGTGTGTATGTTATAATAACTGGAAGGTGCACACATCCTTGGTTGAAAAGTATTATTTTTATCAAATAACATGAGACTTGACCGTTACGAAATCAAATCAGGAGACCGGCTTTTAAGCTTTGAGTTTTTGAGCGAAGGGCCGAAAGGTAAAATCCAAAAACTCATCCAGTTTGCACTTGTAAATCAAGACAACTATTACAACCTGGCTTTTGGCGACAAAAACCCGGTAACAGGCGAGATTGACGACATTGCAGTAACAGATAATGGAGATAGTGAGAAGGTGCTTGCAACTGTTGTGGCTGCAGTTTATGCATTTTGTGAAAAATATCCTCAAGCGTGGATCTATGCTACCGGAAGTACGGCAGCAAGAACCCGATTGTTTCAAATGGGTATCAATAAATATTTTGATATTGTTGAGGAAGATTTTGAAATTTTTGGTGAATGTGAAAACGAATGGGAAAGATTCGTAAAAAATAAAAAATAAAAAATACGAAGCTTTTGTGGTACAATTCAAAAAACGTAAATTTGATTCATGAAGACAATACTTGAAATTAATAAAACCAAGGTACCTATTGTCCGTATAGACAAATCACTAAACAAGTATGACAACATCGTGCTTTTTCCAGAAAAAGTTGCGAAAGCTAAAAAAGCTTTTGAAAGGCTTGGACTTCCCGACCTGAAAAAGCATAGCCGCTAACAATGCAAATTACCAAAAGTTAGTACCTTGAATCAAAGCAGTTTTAATTGCTGCCCGCAGCGGTTTAGGTATACCTTTTTCAATTAAACTTTTATTTTAATTTGAACTTTATTTTTTTAATTTGGCCTCGGCTCCGGGCATGAGCAGCATCAAATTTCCCAAACTTTGGTAATGCAAAATGATCAGGGATTATTCATAGTCATTTCTACTTCGCCTTCAATTCTTTTATTTCCGCTTCCAGTTTTGCAATATACTCCCGTTGCGGGGCAAAGGCGGTTTCAATATCTTCTACTGTATAACGGGGCGTAATGTGCTGCGGACAATTCCAGTCATAAGCCTCAATATCCAACAGCATCATACGTTCGGGGCGAAATTTGTATGCAGTTAAATTGAGTAACTCAAGTAAGGATGGATCATCTTTTAATTCAATGATGGAGGCTTTGGCAAAGATTTTTAACCTTGCTCTTGCAGGATAGTCAACTAGTATTAACGCAACATTATTATTGGTGGCCATGTTTCCCACCGTGATGTATTGCATGTTGCCTTTAAAATCTATAAAGCCAAGCCGCTTAGCATCCAGCACTTTCAAAAACCCCTTCGGCCCGCCACGGTGCTGTATGTAGGGGAAACCTTTCTCACCAATACTCGCCATGTAAAAACTATCCCGCTGTGCAATAAAATCTACTTCATTTTCTGTTAACCCATCAATATAAGTATCTCTTTCTACCCGGGCATAAGTTGCCCTGCTACCTAGTTTTTCCTGCATTTCTTTTACGGCAGTTGAGTATGCTATTGCTCCAAAGTTTTTTGCCACAATAAAAGTTTTTATGACTGCTTATCTTTTGTTTTGTCTGTCTCAATTTTGGTTGCTTGTCTTAAAGCCTGCACAAAGGGTGACTGTTCCAAAACGGCATCCCACATACTGTCTCCACATTCATCCGGTATTACAATTGGTTCTTCGGCAACGCTGCCTTTTTCTATTTCATTTTCCATGACTGTAACTTTATAATCTTCTATCAGATTCTTTTATGGCCAAATCATTGATGCTGGCATACCGTTTTCTCATTAAACCGTTTTCATCAAACTCCCAGTTTTCATTACCATAGGCACGGAACCATTGCCCTTCCACATTTTGATATTCATACTCAAACCTAACGGCCATGCGGTTTTCCCGAAAGCCCCACAATTCTTTTTTAAGTTTATAGTTTAACTCTCTTTCCCATTTGCTTTTTAAAAATTCTTTCACAGCTTCCCGTCCGTTTATAAAGTCTGTTCTGTTGCGCCACTCGGTATCAATTGTGTAGGCGAGGCAAACTCTTTCGGGGTCTTTGCTGTTCCAGGCATCTTCTGCCAGTTGAACTTTCTGCAATGCTGTTTCCATTGTAAATGGCGGTAATGGTAATTTCTGTTCCATGAGTTTTGTTTTTAATTATGATAAACAATCAGGACAAAATAAATTTGCCCGAAATAATAATTTAGAAATTTCTGCTTCCAGTGATTGCTGTTTATCCTTGGCATACCAAAGATGCAATTCGTTTGCATAGGTTGCTGCAGTTGCAGGATTTGATTTTAATTCCTTTACCAGGCTTTGCGCTACCGTTGGTCTTGGTCCCCAAATACCCGTTACATTGTAGTGCTCATCCAGTTGTATTAATTTGGGAATTGAACGGGTGCCATTGGTAAGATACGCATTCATTAGCTCATCGTTCTGGTCACGATATACCAATTTCATCTCTATCTTTCCTTCACTCAGCTCTGCAATTTTGTTAAACGCAGGCAGCGTTTGCGAAGCATCGCCACACCAATGTTCAGTAGGTATTAACCAGTAGGTTTTATGCTGTAGATTTTTTACTTGTTCAGTAATCGCTTCGCCTGCAACAAATGTTCTTTCTACCCGGTGCATTCTCCTTTGATTAAGGTTGATGTATTCCTTGATTTTTAAATCGGCATTGAGCGCAAGGTCTTCCGCCATTTGGTGTTTGTATTGCTGGTAGCCAATACCTATTTGGAGATAAGCTGCATAATCAGCTTTTTTGATTGTGGTATTTGTTACTGTCGTTGTCATTGTATTTCTTTTACCCTACAAAGCTGCGACAAAAAGTTGTTTTTAAAAATGGAGAATGAACGCAAAGGGATGGACAATTTTCCCGTATGGAATTATATGGCAGACATAAAAGGCTTAATAGTATTTTAATCAACCCTGTCTAACAACCTACGGTGATAATTGATCTGCCCCAGGTGATAACTGAGGTGAGAAGATAAGTGCACCAGAAAGAATTCTACCGACATTTTATCTGCAAAAACCAGGATGGGATATTCGCTCTCTAATTGTTCAGGGGAGAGTTTTTCCAGCGATTCAATTACAACAAGGAGGGTGTCTTCAATTTTTTTTACTAATTCAGCCCTTGGGGTATTCTTTGTTGAAAACTCGGCGGGCCGGTCTCTTACATAACCGGTCTTACCAATTTCTGCACCAATAAATGTATTCAGGTTGCCAATCAGGTGCAGGCAAAGATTACCAGCAGCATTTGCAATACCTTCTTCAACTTCCCATAGCTTACTTTCATCTTTATATAATTCAATCTCGGTTTTTAGCTTAGTAAGATCCCTGGTAAATAGTTTTTGCAGTGTTTCTTTTAGCATAGTTTTATTTTTTATTGCAGGGTGCTGTAGGTTTTATTTACTGGAAATTCTCTTCTATAATTTTCGGCAACATTAAAATGCGATAACGCAAGTATTATTTCAATAATGCCGATAGCTACCTTTTAAATTTCGACGGCATCAATAGCCTGTAAAATATTTGCATTGGCCAAAGTTGATTTGCCGCTGCATAAAACACTCATAATGATAATCCTATTTTTTCGGTCATTTAATATGTTGCAAAACCCAACGGGAAATTAAAAAATATAATCCAGTCGCAGGTAATTGCTTTGATGTTCCCGAACAATGGTTTGAACAATTTCCTTGTTGGCAGCATTGTCTTTTGTGGCAATTAAAACCCGGATGCTGAATGCCCTTAACGCATCCGCTACACTCAATGTACCTTCAGCGCTGTCTTTTCTACCATTGAAGGGATACACATCTGGCCCACGTTGACTTTGTGCATTGATGTTGATACGGCCCACCTGATTAGCCAGTTCATCAATTAAATGGCCAATTGTTTTAGGATCGTTTCCAAATATGCTTAACTGCTGCCCAAAATTAGATTGAACAATATAATTGATTACCTCTTTTATATTTTTATAAGGAACAATGGGTACCACCGGGCCAAATTGTTCCTCTGTATAAACTCTCATTTTATCGTTTACAGGGTATAGGATAGCGGGGTTAAAAAAAGTATCGTTTACCTCACCCCCATTTTCATTTATTACAGCGGCACCAAATTGTTTGGCATCGTTTACCAGACTAGTTAAATAGTCCGTTTTGCCGGGCTCCGGCAGGGGTGTAATTTTTACATCTTTTTCCCAGGGCATTCCATTTTTTAATTTGGCAACAGCAGCAGTGAATTTTTGTATAAAACTTCCTGCGATATTTTCGTGCACAAAAATAATTTTCAATGCGGTGCATCGCTGCCCGTTAAAAGATAACGAACCAGCTACCGCTTCACTCACTGCAATATCCATGTCTGCGTCGGGTAAAATGATGGCCGGATTTTTTGCGTCGAGTCCCAATACACTTCTAAGGCGATGTGGTTTTGGATGTAATTTTTTAATATCACTTGCGCCTTTATTGGTGCCGATAAAAGCAAACAGGTCTATCTTTCCTGTTTCCATTAATACGCCTACGGTCTCTTTTCCTTTGCCATAAATAATATTGATAACCCCTTTCGGAAAACAATCTTTAAATACTTTTAATAATGGCTTTATAAACAACACTCCATATTTTGCCGGCTTAAATACAACTGTGTTTCCCATAATCAATGCCGGGATTAAAGTAGTAAATGTTTCATTGAGCGGATAATTGTATGGGCCCATACACAAAGCAACACCCATAGGCACACGGCGTATTTGCGCAATGATTCCTTCTTCATTTTCAAACTTTGAATTTGTGTGATCAAGGTTCTTTAATTCTTTAATGGTGTCTTCAATGTAAATACAAGTTCGGTCAAATTCTTTTTCACTGTCTGGTAAATTTTTCCCGATCTCCCACATTAATAGTTTAACTACATCAGTCCTTTGCTTTTTCATTTCCAGCAAAAACTTTTCAACATGGGCAATTCTTTTGATGATGCTCATGGTGGGCCACTCACCTGTCCCATTGTTATATGCACAAACTGCTGCATCCAATGCCGCTAAAGATTCTTTCTCTGTTAACAGCGGGGTGCTGCCAATAATATTCTTTTCATTTCCATTTCCATTATTGATGGTCACCGGAGATACTACCTCATTCATTGGGCCATCCCATAGGTTGAGTTCGCCATTTACAAGGTATTCACGTTGTTCGATAAAACCACTCAACTGCCATTGCGCAGGTACCTGGTCTATTGAGGGGAAAATATTTTCAAGCATTGATGAAATTTTTATTGGTTATAAATTAATGACTCCTTCTTGTTCGATATATTGGTTCAACGAACATACTGTTACAAAATAGAGTTTATCAAAAAGTAAAACAATTCTTTTTGCAATTTTGTTTTTTATTGCTGATTTTACTTAGAAACTCCTTGCTAAATCTTACATAGCGAGCCAGTGTAGATGACTAAAAAATCAGGTGGCATCTTTGGGTATTTTAAAAAACACTCCATTTATTTAATGCATTGACGGCAGCAAAACAAGAATACAAAACTGCTGATTTGTCGTGTTAAAAAAAATGGAGAATTAACGCAAATGGATGGATAATTTTTAGGACTAGCTATTCTATTCGCAAAGGTCATACACTTGCGAGCTAGCCTCTATTTACTTTTTTTTCAGATAAAAAAGAATAAAAAAAATAAAGGCTTAAAATAAAATACTTATCCAATTTTTTTAAAAGAATAATCAAACTATACACATATTATTTGCTTTAATAGTCTTAAATATTATTAGCAATTATCAATAATATTTTACCATTATTGTTTGGTATTTTTAGCAAGGCAAAAGCTTTCTTAAAGCGTGGAATATAATTTTTAGAAACAGGTAATTTAAATACCATTTTAGAAAGTATTTCTATTTTATAA
>JBBQEA010000077.1:0-20377 GCA_038320245.1 Chitinophagales bacterium
TTTCAACCTGGCTTAACAGCCTGCCGAAAGTGTTGACTTCCTCCGTAATATTTGGTGCCGTGGAATTGCTATCCAACTTTTCATCTGCAGGTATAGCCTTTAAATCATTCCAGCAAATACTCTCATTATTTATTTTTACCCGTTGAATAACAATTACAGGGGGCTTACTGCTGCTGTTAACAATAGCCTGTGGATCAAAACGTACCAGCCCTGTTTTGTCTGAACCTGTTCCAATCCAGATAATTCCTTTGCTGTCTTTAAACATGGCGCCGGGGCCAGCATTTATATCTTTTACCGGATAGGCTGTACCAGAGTTAAATACCTTTCCTACAGTCCATTTTTTTTCTAACCCGTTGCCCATTTTTCCGGGAATCAGTTCGCAAAATCCCAGGTTGGTTCCTATATATAGTTTTTCATCGCTACCCTGCAGCACCTGTGTTACAAAATTATCCGGAAGCCCGTCTCTGGTAGTAAAGGATTCAAAATATTGACCGGTAAAAGGTCCCTTGCCTTGGAGGTTTTCATCAAGGCGGGCTACTGTTTCAAATGGCATCAGGCTTAAGCCGTTTTGTGTACCAAACCATAAATTGCCTGATTTATCTTCCGTAATTGTCCAAACTACATTACTTGCCAAACCCTGTGCGGTAGTATAATTGGTGAAACTATTACCATCGAATTTACTAACGCCGCCACCGGATGTGCCAAACCAATAATTGCTTTTTCTATCTTGCAGAATACAAAAGACTTCGTTGTTAGCGAGCCCCTGTGCGGCTGTATAATTGGTAAAACTTTTTCCATCAAATTTGCTAACTCCCCCACCCGAAGTACCCAGCCATACATTGTGTGTTTTATCTTCTACGATACTAAAAACGATATTATTTGCAAGCCCTTGTGCAGTAGTGTAGTTGGTAAAACTTTTACCATCATATTTACTTACACCGCCACCGGAAGTACCGAACCAAATATTGCCGGATTGATCGTTGGCAATACTGTAGATTTTATTATTTGCAAGCCCTTGTACAGTTGTGTAATTGGTGAAACTTTTACCATCAAATTTACTTGCACCACCACCAGAGGTACCCAACCAAATATTGCCGGATTTATCTTCATTAATACTATACACTATATTATTAGCAAGCCCATGTGTAGTTGTATAATTGATGAAACTATTACCTGAAAATTTACTTACACCGCCTCCATCTGTACCAAACCAGTAATTGCCTTTTTCATCTTCAACAATGCTTCTTACTACATTATTGGCCAGCCCTTGTTTAGTGGTATAATTGATAAATTTTTCGCCATCAAATTTACTGACGCCTCCTCCATTTGTACCCAGCCAAAGGTTTCCGGTTTTATCTTGAATAATACTCCACACTGTATTGCCGGCAAGTCCCTGTGCTGTAGTAAAGTTGGTAAAAACCTTACCATCAAATTTACTTAACCCACCCCCATTGGTACCAAACCAACAATTACCTTTTTTATCCAGTAAGATACTTCTTATGGTATCATTTGCCAGGCCCTGTGCGGAAGTGTAATTGGTAAAAATATTGCCATCGTATTTACTTACCCCGCCCCCTACTGTGCCAAACCAAAGATTGCCTGATTTATCTTCTGCAATATCCCTTACATCATTATTGGCTAGGCCATCTGCAGTAGTATAATTGGTAAACTGCTTTCCATCAAATTTACTAACACCTCCTCTATTGGTACCCATCCAAAGGTTCCCAATTTTATCTTCGGTAATGCAATAAACTACATTATTAGCCAGCCCCTGCAAGGTTGTATAATTGGTAAATCTTTTTCCATCAAATTTACTTACGCCGTTTCCATCCGTAGCAAACCACATGTTTCCCTTTCTATCTTCCAGCATACTCCAAATTACATTATTGGCTAAACCATGCGTAGTAGTATAATTGGTAAAATTTTTTCCATCGTATTTACTTACTCCGCCGCCGTTGGTGCCAAACCAAAGGTTACCTGTTTTATCTTTATAGCTGCAATAAATTTGATCAAGGGCTAGCCCGTTGTCGGTATTGTAGGTGGTAAAAAAACCCTTGCCTTGCGTTGTTGTTTTAACCGGCAAATTATTGCTGTTGCCTAAACCCGAATGAGTAACCTGAGGCGAAAGATCTGCCAATGCAGCATCACTTGCTGATTGTTGAATTTGATTTCCAATAAATTTATCGGTGAGCTTTATGGTTAATGGTTTAGGAGCTTTTTCCAGCAATATTTTTTTGGGTTGATTTGCTGCAGAAAGATTAGAGAGCATGCTGACATGGGGAGATGCTATGCTATTATTTACTATTTTTTCATTTGCAATTTGTTGATTGGGTTGTGTACAGGAAGCAAGTAATAATAAAATATTCAGGTACAGATATAAATGAACTAAACCAGCTGTTATAATTGTTTTTGTATAGTTCCTTTTTGCTGCCATTTGCCAGGCGTTGTTATTAGATATACAAACTGCCAATTTCCGGAATGTAGATTTTGATGTAATCATCATGTTGAAAGATAATTAACTTTATTTGTTTTGTGTTTTGTAATGCTAGTTTTAAAAACTCACCTGAAAGTTGTTGTTTCATTTGTTGGATTGATTGTTGGCCCCTGAAACTTTAAGAAACTTTAGCTATTATCAATTTATTAAACCAGAAAAGAATTATACTATAATTATCGGTATAATTTGATTAAATTGCTATATTAATTTCTGGCATAGTGATTTCCATTTTTACACCTATTATTTGAAAGCCAGTAATGCTTCATTATTAATTCCATAAAACAAATTATTATGGCAAACACAAAAAATGCAACAGCTCAAAAAAAAGCAGTTCCTGTAAAGAAGGCCGCCGCAAAAAAAGTAGCTTCAACAAGCAAACCCATTAAATTGGGCGGTAAAAGCGTTCCTACCAAAGGTAACAGAGCATTAGAAAGCGAACCCATTAAATTGGGTGGGGCACGTAGCGTTCCTACCAAAGGCAACTAAGAAATAATTCCAAAAGAAGCCGATTAAAAAAAACGGCAGCCTACAAAGTATTCAACAATATTTTGGGGTAGCGTTTAAAGTTATTTATAATAGGGAAGGAGCTAATTTCAGCGGGTTTAAATACCCGCTTTTTTTTTCTGCAAAGTTTCAATATCATTTCTCAAAACATTTATGTCAACTCCGGTTGGGGTTTTATCATCTCTAATAAACGCTTCGCTGAATACAGCATAAGACTCTACACTATAAGCTTCCCAAAAATCCATCGTCATTATTATTTCTTCGCCCCAGGTTACAATTCGCAATTCCTCATCTTTATAACCAATAATTAAAACAGCATGTCCAAACCATGACCCTGCCTTCGCATCTCTTTTTTTTCCTCCTCTTGGTATTGTCCATTTCTTGGTAGTATTAAATTGCCTTTCTGCCGACTTCGGAAGATTAACCCCCACATAGCAACCTCCAAACAGGTAGATAGTTTGTATTAATTGTTCCCGGTTTTTATCCTCCAGTTTAGCAAATGCAATTATCTTATTACCGGCAATTTCTTTCTTACGCCAATATTTCAATACTTTGATTGCTTCAACACCTTCATCACTTTCGGGCTTTTCGGGATCATAACCTGAAACAATACTGTAGGCTTTTAATATGGCCTCATCCTTAGGCCTTTTTAATCTCCCTATATTCGAAGTCCATGCCATTACAAAATGACCTGCAACTGCACAGGTGCATAAATTAATTTTTAAATTCCCTAAATCTCCCCACTTATTATCCCTGATTTTTCTGCCCCAATTAAACCTGCTGGGAATTCGTGGTAATTGCGCTTTGTGTAAATAACCTGATAGCTCAAAAGTTCTGGCATCATCAATATGTGGGAGCCGTCCAAATTTAATTTTTGAGAAGTCTATTTTGGTGGCTTTCTTTTTCATGTTACGCTAAAGCTTAAAATTTTATTGAATTTACAAAATTTTAAATTGTTGTTGACTATCACCTGAACTTACATTTTAAATAATTTGCTTATTGCCTAAACATCTCCAGCAAACCCACCGCACCAATTACTGTCCCTAAAGGTATAGCAGCCAAATCAATTTGGTAGTTTCCATTGTGATTAAAAAAGGGGGCTTTTTTCCCCTCCTGTACTGCTTTTGAAAACAATTCATTATTGGCTGTGCCCACCTGTATATAATCGTACACCGTTTTATTATTGCCCCTCACTAAATGATGAAAATCTTCGGAGCCCATCATCGGCAAAGTATTGGTAATAATTTTTTCCGGATCAATAACAGCAGCCAGCACTGCATTTATTTTGTTGGTAATGGTTGCATTGTTCTCTAAAGGAAAAACATTCCCTTTCATTTTGATGACAGGATATTGTTCTTTTAAAAGACCATTGGAAACAGCAACGCCTTCATTGATTCTTTTTATTCCATCCAGCAAAGTGTTTCGTGTTTTTTCATTAAACCAACGCAGATTTAATTTAACAATCGCAGCTGCAGGAATTACATTATTATCAATACCATCATGAATGGCCCCAACGGTAAGTACCGCTGCATCCTGTGCAGCAATGCCGCGGCTAATAATGGTTTGATATTGCATCACTGCATTGCAGGCCATCACGATGGGATCTTTGGTTACTTCCGGAGTAGAGCCATGGCCGCCAACACCGTTAAAGGTAACATCGAGTTGGTCGCTACCTGCCGTCCTCACATCAATACCATTATTAATTGTGCCAACAGGAATGGGCCATGTATGCAGTCCAAATAAATAATCCGGAACAGGAACTCCTTTTGTATACATGCTGTCGTTTATCATTGCCTTGGCGCCTAACAATGGTTCCTCTGCTGGCTGACCAACAAATACCAATATTCCTTTCCATTCATTTTTTAACCCTGTCATTATTTTAGCAATGCCAAGCATCCAGGTTACATGTGCATCATGGCCACAGGCATGCATCACGGGTGTCTCGGTACCATCTTCTTTCTTGCCAATTTTAGTACTTGCATAAGGAAGGCCTGTAATTTCTTTTACAGCGTTGCAATCCATATCGGCACGAAACATCACCACCGGCCCATTACCATTTTTTAAAATACCCACTACACCTGTTTTACCTATGCCGGTTATTACTTGATAACCCAGTGCCGTTAATTCTTTAGCAATAATGCCGGAGGTACGGACTTCCATAAAACCCAGTTCGGGGTTTTGGTGGAGGTCTTTGAATATTTCTACCAGACGTAATGAATCGGCATAGGCCATTTTTTTTACTGAAGTAATATCAATAGCAGCTTTGCCGGTTGTTGATTTTTTTGATTGTGCAAACAGCGATGCAGTAAAAAAAATCAGCACAACTAAAAATGACTCCAGCGTTTTTGGTGATTTATTTTTCATGTTGATTTATTTTTTATCCTTTGAAGTAGTTTGAAGTCATTATTTTATCCGGTTGTATTTTTTTAAAAGATCAATTACTAATTGGTGTGGCAATGCATAAGATTTGTTTCCGTTAACGCCTTCCATTGTTTCTGCTGCAACCATTGCATTGATGATCGCTTCTTCAGTTGCCTGTATGATGGCTTCAAATAATGGATTGATTTCGTCGTTGGGTAATACATCAACTTTTGTAAAATTGGCCCGTTGAAAAGCTGAAGGATTAGCAGTAGAAAATGCTATGAAAATATCACCGGAACCATTTGTTCCTTGTCCGCCTACTTGCCCAATTCCTAATGAAACCCGTTGAACAATTCGTTTTAATTGATGTGGTAAAACCGGGGCATCTGTTGCAACAACCACAATGATAGAGCCATCACCCGGTTGATAAGATGGTGGGGCTTTTAATTCATTATTTAATGTATCGATCAATTCTTTCCCGATAGGCACGCCGGCAATGGTAAGGTTTCTTTTTCTACCGAAGTTTGCTTGTACAAACACACCCAATGTGTAAGTGGAATCTTTTATTTTAATCACTCTTGATGCAGTACCGGAGCCACCTTTAAATCCCAGACACATCATACCCGTTCCGCCACCAACATTACCTTCTTTTAAAAAACCGGTTTTTGCACTGTCCAATGCTTCCCAGGCATTACTCTCTTTTACATGAAAACCATAAATATCATTTAAAAATCCATCATAGGTTTCTGCTACTACAGGATAAGTGTACCAAAAATCTTCATTGTACCAGCCTTTTTTTACATACCATTTTAAAACAGCATCTCGTACCACACCCACACTGTTGGTATTGGTAATCATGATGGGGCCTTCCAAAAAGCCCGATTCCGTTAGCCAGGTTGTGCCTGTCATTTCACCATTTCCATTTAACGTGTACCAGTTGGCATAAACAGGATTGTTGTTTCTGCCTCTTGGTAAAATTGCTGTAACACCGGTACGCACCGGGCCTTTGCCTCTTATGTTTTTTCCAGTGCCGGAAATGATGGTGCTGTAACCCACTTCCACGCCTTTTACGTCTGTGATGGCATTGTATTTTCCGGTGGTTCCATCAAAGGGAATCCCTATATCTCTTGCACGGGGTTTTTGGGCAATAGTATAGGAATGAATAAGTATGAGTAAAAGTATTACTGTCGCTTTTTTCATAATTTTTATATTGAGTGCATTATTAAAATGTATTGCAGTTATTTTTAACTTCGTTTAATAAGTGTTGAATGCATATGTTTTACCCGCCACTGCTTTTTTTCTTTAACTAAAACTACTGTTTCTAACCATTGTACAGTTACCTGTTTGGTATCCATGTTTATTGCTGACTGAAGCCGGTAAGTAACCCATGCCATAGTTTTATCTACGGTGGTATTGATGAAATCAAAACTACTGGTACGTTTAAAATCAGCTGATTGGTTTTGAGTAATGGCTTTCAGGATAAGTGTGTCTATATTCCATATTTGGCCATATTCGTACAATGTAATATCAGCTGTGCAACTTGCTTTCAGGCTTACAGAATCCCGGTTGGATAAAGCATCAAATAGTCTGACAACTGCATGTTGTACCGTTTTTTGTTTTTGGGTGAGCGACTCCTGGCTATACAGTAAAGCTGAAATTGAAAAAGCAATAAGAAGGAGTGCTATTTTTTTCATTTTTTCTCCATTGATTTTATAATCAAACCCATCACATCACCAATAACATTGTCATCTATCCAACGGGTAACCACCACCAAATCATGTTCACTATCAATAACAATATAGTTGCCGCCATACCCGGCTGCATAATAAATTTTGGAAGAAACGTCTTTCCATTTTTTATCAGTATTTAACCACCACATATAGCCATAATTAGTATTGGCAACAGAGGGTTGCTGTACAGCCTTTACCCACTTTTCGGAAACGAGTTGTTGGTCTTTCCATTTGCCATTTCGTAAAAATAATAAACCAAACCTTGCATGATCCAATGTATTAATGAAGATGCCGCCACCATGATGTCCGCCACCGCTTACCGATTGCATCATCAGCCCATCGAGGTTTACAAAAGAATTTTCGTAACCATGCCAGCGCCATGTGGTGGAAGCACCAATAGGATCCATGATCTTTTCTTTTAAAACCATGGGCAATGGTTTGCGCCACACTTGCAATAAGGAATAGGCGAGCAGGTTTACCCGTACATCGTTGTATTTATAAACAGTACCCGATTCATTTAGTTTCCTGTTTTTCCAATCATCAATACCCCCTTCTCTCGGTGGACGGTCGGCCCAATCGTGTAAATCAAATAATGTTCCGCTCCAGTCCGATGATTGATTCAATAAATGCTCCCAGGTAATTTTTGAATTGTGTGCGCCGTCAAAACTTCCATCGGTTACATAGAGGTTCACGGGATCAATAACATTTTTTATCAGGCCATTGTCCAAGGCTACACCAGCTACTGTTGACAGATAACTTTTGGTAGCGCTAAAAGTCATGTCAACTCTATCCACATCGCCCCATTGACCAACAATGTAGCCGTTTTTTATAATCAGTCCTGCCGGTCCACTTCTTTCTTTCATAGGGCCGATGATTTTATAACCCGGCTCTCTTGAATACGATTTCATGTTTGCAATCCGTAAATCCCTATCAACTTTGTTTTCACTTTTTAAAGCCAGTTGAATTGCACTGTCAATTAAACTTTTATTTAGTTTAAGTTCTTCAGGTTTTTTTGTTTGCCAGTTGGCATCGGGGTAATAGGGTTGCTGTGCCTTCGAAGTAACCAACAAAAGCAGCAAACTAATAATTGGTATAAAAAACTTTTTTCTCATTGTTTTAATATTAATGACTTTATGTAATTGTTTTATTTTTTAAATTTCCCATAAACCGCCTGCCCCGCAAAAATCTTGTCAACTGTTTTTCCATTTTTCAATGCAATCACACCATTTACAATTACATATTCAATGCCTTCAGAAAAAGCCAGGCCTTTTTCAAAAGTGGCTTTATCAATAATTGTATCGGGATTAAAGATGGTGATGTCTGCATCGGCCCCAACCTGTATTCTTCCTTTGAAACGCATCATCGGTGCTATGCTTTCTAATCTTTTTGCCGGCAGCAAAGTCATTTTTTCTATAGCTGTGTTTAAGTCTATTACTTTATCTTCTCTTACATATTTTCCCAATACCCTTGAAAAAGTTCCTGCAGTTCTTGGATGTGCCAAAGGTGCGTAGGGCATTCCATCCGATGCAATCATTACGCCAGGCGCTGCAATACCAGTCTTTATCCATGCTGGTTTCATCACATGTAAAATAACGACGCCTCCTTCTTTTCTATATTTTTCAAACGTTTCTTTTGTAAGCCGCTCACCGGTAGCCACCCATTGCAAGTCGCCATAACTAATGCCTAACCGCTCTTGCCAGCCATCTGAAAACATGGCGCTTTGCAATGTTGTAGAACCTGCTGTATATGGATAGAGCTCCGTAGTAATATCAAAACCTTTATTCTTTACTACATTGAGCATATCAAGGCTTAGTTGAATATTACCTAGTGACATACTGTTGATATGAACAATGTGCAGAGGCGCATTTGTAAGTATAGCATCGGTTATTACTTCTTGTATTGAAATGATGTTGGGGTCTCTTACATGACAGAATACAAGTGCATTCAATTCGCCCGCTAACTGAAATACCTGGTACATTTCTTTTGGATTTGTTTTAGGCAGGTATCCGATAGGAACTCCAATGCCAATGCCACCTTCCGCTAAAGATGATTTAATATTGGATAATGTCTTACTTATTTCCTGTTCAGTTAATAGTTCGGCAGCAGCAGGCAGGAGTGCATTTGTCAGCCCGTCGATGGATGATTCTCCCTTAATACTTGTCTGATACAATTTACTTACGCCCTCTTTATATTTATCGATTGCTTTAAACCTTTCGTAGGGCCAGCAAACACTTGCTCCATAATTTATCAATGCCTTTGATTGCCTTGTTGCATACCACTCTTTCAAATTTTCAATTCCGTATTCCAATTCCAATGCAGTCGTCAATCCATCATGCAATTGGTATTCCTGTTCTTTGTTTGTTCGGCCATGCACATGCAGGTCAATAAAACCGGGAGCTACTACCAAACCGCTCACATTTATCTCTTGCTTCCCTTTTAGTGACTCCGAAGAAATTTGTGCAATACGATTGTTATTGATACCAACATTTCGGATAGCATCCAGTTTTGTTTCGGGGTCAATAACCCGGCCGCCGGTTAACACGATGTCGAATTCGATTGTTGATTGTGCTGCGGCAAACTGGCAAACGTTTACTATGCTTATAAAACACAAAACAATTTTTTGAAGCAGGTATTTTTTTCTCATTTTATTTATTTTAAAAATTAGCATCGTTATTTAATTTCAAAAATTACCAGGTTGATTTCTTGATGCTCTTTTGTGGAAAAATAAAAAGAACGGCCTGGTTCGATATACAGGTGCTCACCTGTTTTTAATACAGTTGATTTTTTGTTTTTTATATCATGAAACAGCATATCACTTCCTTCCACAAGTTCAGCAACGATAGGACCACGGCTGCTAATGGTTTGATTGTTGAAAGATAAACCGGTTAACCGGTAGGCAGCAACTTTTTCATTTTCGAATAAAACTGTAAATGGCAAAAGTCTGTACAGAATATTACTGTTGTATGCTGAAAGAATTTCTATATCAGTAACATGAAAAGGAACCGTATCACAATTACTCACTCTGTGAACCACCGTATCATTAATAAATGATCTGTAAGAAGCATTGCCGGCTGTATTCTTAGCTGTTACCCATTCCTTGCCTTTTATTTGTGAGCATACAATTGTATTTGTAAAATATACAAACACTGATGGTGTAGCATGAATGTGAAACAAAGTTGTGTCACCGTGTGCAATTGTAACATCCAACAGCCGGATGTATTTATTTTCCAAAACATTTTTATGACGTGGTTCTTTGCTTACTGGTACCTGGGCGATAAGCGTTGATGAACTAAACAGTATTGCAACCAGCAGCATTTGTGATAATCTGTTTTTCATCGTTTGATTATATAAATTTTGATAAGATTTATTTTTTTACTCCCAGTTGCCGGTGGTATTCTTCCGCATTGAAACTACCTTTTGATTCACGAATAAGCCCATCTGTATCAAACTGCCACAATTCAACACCGCTGATTTTTACTTTATTGCCAGTACCTCCCGGTCCTGTGTTGGTACCTTTAAGTGTCCAATGGAAAGCGGTTGCATCAGGTTGTGTTATCAAACTATCCATGCTAACGATTATATCCGGAAATGCGGTCATAAATCCTTCAGCTACTTTTGCTATTGCTGCCCGTCCAACTGCGGGTGTATTGGCATTCACACTAAGCGAACCGGTGGAAGAAAAGTATGCTGCAACACTATCCGGATTTTGGCTGCACCATGCTGTAGCATATTTTTTTCCGAAGTTGGTTAGTTTTTCATTTTCCATATTTGCTTCATTTATAGTTGCTGGTTTTGTGGAGTTTGTTGCTGATTTTTCAGATGAGTTATTGCAGCTTGTGATGAGTAACCCGACAACAAGCATAACTGCTAAAAATTCTCTGTTCTTTTTTCTTTTCATAATAACAATATTTTTATTTTACCTTATTTTTAAATGGATTGTATCATTTAAACTCATCCCTTTAATCAATCATTCATAAATATCTCCTGCAATTTTTCCCTGTCTTTTGTAACGGTAAGTGCCAGCATTAATAAGACTCTTGCTTTCTGCGGATTGTGATCAAATGCAGCCACAGTATTCATTTTAACGTCGTTGAATTCTTCCGTTGTAGCAATGGTGATATTGCCGGAAACAACCCTTGATGAACGAACAATGGCAACGCCCTTTTGCTTTGCATTTTCAGCAGCGCCTTCAAAAGATTTACTGAAACTTCCGTTGCCTGCACCTGCAATAACAATACCGTCTACCGCCTCGTTGATCAATGCATTTAGGGGTGTGGCGGATGCATCTATATACATGTAAACAATCTCCACTTTTGGTAGCTGTGTAATTTTGCTAATATCGAAAAATGGTTTTTGATTATTGGCATATATCGGTTGGCTATAGTATTTAACCTGGCCATCATAAACTTTTCCGATAGGCCCTGCATTGGGTGCGCTAAAAGCATTTACATTGATCGTATTGGTTTTGGTTACATTTTTTGCATCATAAATCATTTCATTAAAACTTTGAACAACTCCTTTGCCCTTGCTTTGTGGCGCAGCAGCAACCAAAATAGCGTCATACAAATTTTTAGGCCCATCTGTACTGATGGCTGTTGATGGACGCATAGAACCGGTAAGCACTACAGGTTTATCCGAACGAATAGTAAGACTTAAAAAGTAGGCAGTTTCTTCCTGCGTATCTGTGCCATGCGTAATTACAATTCCGTCTGCTTCATCGTTGGTAAATATTTCATTGATTCGCTTTGCCAGCTTCATCCAAATTTCTATCGTAATGTTGGAGCTTGGAACATTGGCTATTTGTTCGCCCCGCACGTCCACAAGTTTACTAATTGTAGGAATGGAAATTATTAAATCCTGCACAGGAATTTTACCAGATTCATAAGCTGCCCTATCGGCACTAGCACCTTTACCTGCAATGGTTCCACCGGTTGCTAAGATGATTACCCTTGGCAGCTTTTGCGCATTTGCTGTTAGATGAAATGTGCAAGCAATGAGTAGCGTTAAGAAAGTTTTTTGCATGATATAATATTAACAAGGTTTGTTGCGTCTTTCAAAATTTAATATAAATTTTTAGGCGGATCTTTTACGGTATTAATTAAACTGATAACACTTTTTACTAGTGCTGATCGTTTCATTGTTTATTAAAAGTGCTTTTTTAAAAATCATTTTTGCAGCGCAGCCTCATACACTTTTTTCCCTTCAAACATTGTCCATAGCACTTTGGTTTCTTTCATGGCTTCAGGAGAAATAGTTAAGATGTCTCTGTCCAACATAATGATATCTGCCGATTTGCCCGGCACCAATGAACCAATCTTTTTTTCAGCCATCATTGCTTTTGCAGCGTTGATAGTATAGGCATATAACATATCGATACGTGGCATACATTGGGTACTGTCTAACACACCCAATGGCCCAAGCCTTGTTTCGGCACGATAGATGGCTTCAAATGGGTTGGCAGAACTTACCGACCAATCGCTTGCACCGCAGATGGTTGCACCTGCCTGTAACATAGAGCGGGCCGGGTATTGCCATTTATAAAGAGATGGATCTATATAAGGTTTTACAATATCGATGGTAGTAACATCTCCAAAGGCCCAAAGCAATTGGTAAGATGCCAACACATTTAATTTTGCAAAGCGTTCAAAATCGGATGGAAGTACAATTTGCAAATGGGTAATGCTATGGGGTATTTTATTATTGCCATTTGCTTTGCGTACAGCTTCAAATACATTGAGTGTTTCAGTAACGGCCCTGTCGCCAATGGCATGTACATGCACCAGCAGGTTTTGTTTATCGGCAGCAATAGCAAACCGTTTAAATCTTTTTGTATCAAACATCAGTACTCCTTTTGAGTTGGTACCGGTGTAAGGTATTGACAAAGCAGCTGTATGAGTGGGATGCTCAATTACACCATCCCCAAAAATTTTAAACCCGATGATGGAAAAGTTTTCGGCGTTATATTTTTTTTGGAGTGCCTTTAGTTTGTTGATTTGTTTTTGCGGATCATCATCAAGATCGGGCACTACACAACCTGCAATATGTGCAGTGAGCTTGCCACTTTTATTTAAATACCTGTACCATTCCATGTAATTAATTCTTGTATTGTTGAGTGTAGACACGGTGGGGTCTAGAAAGGCGGTTATCCCTAAACCATTGTTGTACTCCATCGTTTTTTCAGCAGCTATGCTAAAGTCTGTTTCAATAACGAGCTTATTTGAAATGGTACGAAATCCTTTTTCACTTACGAAGCCATTGGGCTCACCGTCTTTTGTGGTACCATAATAAATTTTGTCGTCAGCTGGTAGTGATTGAATAAATTTTTTGTTCAGATTAGCCAGTTTCATCATTGCATTGTTGGCCCAGGATGTATGCCCATCTGATCCACGAAGCACAACCGGCTGGGTTATAAATTCATCTTGGTTAAATTGCAGGATCAGTTCATCTAATTGCGCCCAGGTGCTGATGTTGATTCCGTAAATTACCAGTACATCACCTGTTAATCCTTCCTTTTTCTGCAACATACTTTTTGCGTAAGCAACTAGTTCGTTTACTGTAAAAAGTTGATCGCTTGTGTTGGCTTTGGTAAGTCCCTTTCCAGCATTGATGCCATGGTTGTGACTGTCAATAAAACCCGGCATCAAAAACTTGCCGTTGCAATCTAATTGTTCAGCAGCTGCGCCAGCAACTTTTATTACTTCACTGTTTCTGCCAACTGCTACAATTTTTTTACCGTTGATGGCAATAGCTTCCGCATAGGGATGATTTACATCGGCCGTAAAAATGCGGGCATTGTAAAATACTTTTACCTGTGCATTGCAAATAAATGGTACAATGAAGAGCAGGAAGAGCAGCTGGTGTTTTTGTTTCTTAAGCAAGAAAATTGTAATCAATGAAAGAGGAGTTGTCATTATATTTTCCTTTTTTTTTGTCGGTTAAAATCTTCAATTTTATTTTATTGTATTATCCACTCCCGTCATTTGCCAACGAACCAGTGAAACAGGGATGATTCCTGTTGCATACAATTCATCAAAAAAGTTAGTTAGTTTTAAATGATTGTCTTCCTTTACGCCCATATCCATCATCAATTGTTCAATTAAATATTTGCCGGTTACATAGCTCGTTCCATACCCCGGCTGACGTAAATACAAATGCTGCTCAAACCCTACAAGACTTTCATCGCCTGTCCAGCCTTTAGGTGTCCACTCTACCTGGAATTTTCTTGCCTGCTCGTAGTTGATCATATTGGCCTGTGCATAAAGTGAAGCAAGGCCACGAGCGCAACGTTGTGCCAGCATGATCGAAACCAGTTCACGAGCCCTTGGATTATCATCCCACAAACCTGCATGCATCAATGTTTCTTCCATAAAAGTTGCTAACCCTTCGGAGCGTTGCATCCACATATTATAAGGCAATGCGTTGCGGCGTAATATACTTTCATGCGGCTCTTCTTTCATTCGTGCAATTTCAAACCAATGGGTAGAATGAGCATACAATACATCCGGTGCACGGAAACTTATATTGGCAAAAAAGTTTCGTTTGTCTTCCGGTATAAACTCACCAATGTGTTTTCGCAATGCCGGCTCCATATAATCTTTCACCGGTAAAATTTCTTTCTGCTTTAAAAAATTCATCAGGTGTTTTACTGCTGCGTCGGTTCCGGCAGTAAATTCTTCGGGTGTTGAAAACGCCTTTAACACAGGAAGGTTTTTATTGTGTTCTCTTTCTAATTGCAAGGAGGAATAAGCCCGGGTTAATTCTCGTTTTAATAAGGTAACTTCTTCTTCCCAACTCATTGGAGTCATCAAAACATTGCGTAAATGCCAGGTGTAATTTTCTTTGCCAATTCCGGATGGACCGTTTTTACCGGGCAGTTGTTTTTCCAGCCAGCCTATCAATTGTAAGCTTGCAACTTTTGCATTTGTAATAGCATCATTTAATTCCTTGCCATCGATTTTTGTTTTTGTTGTAAGCTCCTCTAAAATCGTCAGCTGGTCTTTGATGTTTCCGATGCCCGCACTCCACAAATCACGTGCATTGCCGGTGAGATTTATTTTTGCCTGTTCATATAATGGCGGAATAATTTGCAGTTGTGTGGCTAATTTTTTTTCATCGTCAGCAGATAAAGGAAAAGCGTATTTCCATAAATCGATAGCTGCATTGCTGGTTGGTCCTTCATGATCCGGCGTATCACTTTGTTCATTAAATACAATTGCATAAAAAGCAGGGTCACGAACCCATGGTTTTAAAATGCGGCAATTATAATCGAGTGCATTCATTTCGGCACGGAGTAAAACATAATCTACTTGTTGATTGATTGGCCAGCTGGTTGTATCAATCTCTAACAACCTACCCTTGTATTGCAACAAGGTTTGCTGTGTTTTAATAATTGTTTGGCTGCGGTAATCTGGAACACCGTTGGGTAAATTTGTTCGTTCAAGTAGTCTTAAGTCCTTACACAATTGTAGAAGTGCCGGGTAGGATTCTGTTTTAATTTTTTGTGCATTGGTTTTAATGGTTGCAACAAAAAGTAATAGTATCGTTGCTGAAATAATTATGCGTTTTGTATCTGTTTTCATTTCTATCTGGTTTATAAATATCTATGTTTTGCTTTTTGCCTGCCGTGTATTTTTTATATGGGCCGATGCTACGCATCTCAATTTGTAACCGCTTTTTTCAACGGGTTGAAACCCGTTGTTACAAGATGGTTCGATGCTACGCATCTGCACCTGTTTTCTTTTTTTTCAACGGGTTGAAACCCGTTGTTACAAGATGGATCGATGCTACGCATCTGCACCTGTTTTCTTTTCGTTCAACGGGTTGAAACCTGTTGCTACAAGATGGGTCGATGCTACGCATCTGCAATTGCAATTATTTGAAATCTTCAGCCAGTTTGCAGAGCCGTAGGCTCGATTCTATCTTGTAACACCGGGTTTCAACCCGGTGTATGCCGCACCCACATACCCTGAGAGCCGTAGGCTCGGCACATTTCTATATTAGCTCCTGAAAAATATATTGCTCGTCATATTCAATTTTAAATTTTTTCAAAAATTCTAGATACTCCTCTCTGAAGGTTTGCTTTTTATGATGTGCTTCCTGGTTCTGAATATATTTATATACCCTGTCAACCTGCGACTGTCCATACGAAAAAACACCATAACCATCCTGCCATTCAAAATGGTCGTTGGTAAGTTTGTTGTCATTGATATACTTAGAGGATTTCCCTTTTACTATTTTCATCAGTTCGGGTACAGAAACTATAGGCTTCAACCCAACAAAACAATGTACATGATCTTCTACGCCATTTACAATTATGGTTTTGCAAGTGCATTCATTTACCAGATTGCCGATTACACCCCAAATTGTATTGCGCCATTCTTTGCTTAATACAGCATTCCTGTACTTTACAGCAAATACAGTATGCAGGTAGATTTGGTGATAAGTGTTTGCCATATTTAAACTTTTTGTTTTGATACATATTTGCGGCCTGACTATTTTCTATATGGGCCGATGCTACGCATCTCAATTTATAACCGCTTTTTTTCAACGGGTTAAAACCCGTTGCTACAAGATGGTTCGATGCTACGCATCTGCACCTATTATCTTTTTTCAACGGGTTGATCCCGATAGCAATCGCATTGGCGTCAAGTTAATTGGTAATTCACATAGGTGGAAAACTAGTATGGGCTTGGGTTTAAAAAGAAAATGCAACTTGTAGTTCTAAACCCATTTTACAATGTCTACAAATTGCACTTTCAATAGCAAGGTAAAAAAAACTTTGATAAGTTCTTTGATAAATCTGTCATTACCAGAATTGGTAGACGTAGTGGTTTTGTTCAGCGCAAAGCTAAAAAGATAAGTGCTTTCCATTTTGTAATTGGTTTCATTGTAAGTTGCTGCAATGGTAACCATACCTTTAGTGAGTGGGCCTTTCAAATAAGTTTATTAAGAGGTAAACGAGTGAGCAAGCAAGCTGTATTTGAGCGCTTGAATGTCAAAGCCACAACTTTTGCCAGACAACTCTTAGAGCAAGTATTGTTGCAACAGAGCGGTAAGGGGTTTACAGCCAGCCTCTTTAAGAACTTTGGCAAAGTATTGCTGCAGGATAGCACCACACTTCGTTTACCTCAAATATTATCAGCTTTTTTTCCCGGCAACCATTCCCGTGGAGAGCAAAAAGCAGTAGCCAGAATACAAAGCATCTTTGACATAAAAGCAATGCGGTTTATCGATCTTACTTTGGGTGCCTTTACACAGAATGACCAGTCAGCCAGTGGCAGTATTTTACGCCTGGTCAAAAAAGGCGATTTGGTAATAAGAGACCTGGGTTATTTTTCATTAGCTGTATTTGAAAAACTTATTAAGGCCGAGGTGCATTTTTTAAGCAGGTTAAGATATGGTGTAACTATAACTGGCAAGGGTCGTCAGCCCATTTTATTGAAAGACCTACTGAAACAAAAACGGGGAACAGACAAGTGGGTATATATTGGTAGCGAAAAGAAAGCATTAATACGTCTGGTAATGATACCGGTGCCAGCCGAACAGGCAGCAGAAAAAATACGCAACGCAAAGCAAGACCGGGATGCAAGGCTTAACCATACTAAAGAGTACTATGAGTGGCTTAGGTTCAATGTTTATATTACTTCGGTAGATAAAGATGTATGGACTGCCCCGCAGGTATATAAAGCCTATAAGGTACGGTGGCAAATAGAGATCATTTTTAAATCCTGGAAAAGCGGTTTTAAACTGCAGCATATTCTGCATGAAGGCTGTACTGATGACAATAGGGTAAGGGTAGCTATTTTTTTAATATTACTATTTATGTGTTTGTTTATGCAAAAAATTTATGTCCGATATAAAAATGTGATTGAAAATAAAACTGACAAAAAGATCAGTCTTTTAAAATTGGGAATATATACATGTAACAATATTAAAGAAATCATAGGCATACCAGATAAGCTCATGAAAGAACTAATATCGCTGCATTGCTGCTATTACAAGCGTTCTGATAGAAGTTGCATGACAGATTTATACCAATAAAATGAAAATTAACTTGACGCCAATGCGATGCACCGGGAGGCTGGGGTGAGGTCAAACGGGTACAATGATTTCAATTCTATCAAATCCAATAAGGATTACCAAAAGCAACCAGATGATGATCCAATTACTAAATAATAAGTTCCCGATGCAGGTAACCTTCTTTCCTAATTCGTAACTGTTAACCAACCAATGCCGGTAATTTTGCGCCAGATTTTTCTATTTCCTCATTTATTTTTACTACTGAAGCCGGCAATTTGATAAAGAACATTAATATAGCATTGGTTGGAAATCCTAACAGCGGTAAAAGTTCTTTGTTCAATATACTTACGGGGCTAAAACAGCAGGTGGGTAATTTCCCAGGCGTAACAGTCGACAAAAAAACAGGCCATTGCCAAATTGCTGAAAGCCTTACCAGCACTATCATCGATTTACCCGGCACCTATAGCCTTTATCCAAAGCGAACAGATGAATGGGTAAGTTATAAAGTACTGTTACAGCAGGATGAATCCATACAGCCAGATATGGTTTTGCTGGTGGCCGATGCCAGCAACCTGCGAAGAAACCTGTTGTTTTGCTCTCAAATCATCGATCTTAAAATCCCGGTGATCATGGTGCTTACCATGATGGACCTGGCAGGTAGCAAAGGAACACAAATTGATATAACAGGTTTAGAGCGGGAATTGGGTGTTCCGGTTATCGCTATAAATACCAGAAAAAATAAAGGTGTTGGCAATCTTAAAAAATTAATAGAGCAAAGAGCCGCAGCACAATTTATTAAGCCCAGGCCGGTAATCAATAATAAGGCCTTGGCAGAAAATGCCATCAGCGAAGTAGAAAAAATATTTCCGGCAATCAGCGATTATACAGCGCTGCATTATCTCATTAATCATGAGCATTTTTCTTTTGATGTATCAACACAACATCAAATTGAATCAATAGAACAAGCCAACCAGTTTAACCCCACCAAAACGCAGGCCGAAGAAATAATGCAGCGCTATGGGCGCATTAAGCAGATAATGCAGCTAACGGTGGTAGAAGCCGACCCACTTAAAAAAGCACTCTTTACCGAAAAGCTCGACAATATTTTATTAGATCGCCGCTGGGGCTACCTTATTTTATTAGCCGTATTGTTCCTGCTGTTTCAAAGTGTATTCTGGATAGCACAATACCCAATGGATTTTATTGAATGGAGCTTTAGTAAATTCAGCGGATACCTGTCCGATCTAATGCCTGTTGCATGGTGGAGCGATCTGTTTATTAATGGCGTGGTGGCGGGCCTTAGCGGTATACTGGTTTTTGTGCCACAGATAATGATCCTCTTTGGACTTATCACAATTTTGGAAGATACCGGTTATATGGCCCGTATAAGTTTTCTTACAGATAAGCTCATGCGCAAAGTAGGTCTCAATGGTAAAAGCGTAATGCCCATGATCAGCGGATTAGCCTGTGCCGTACCCGCCATCATGAGCGCCCGAAATATTGAGAATCGAAAAGAAAGACTCCTCACTATAATGGTTACCCCATTAATGAGTTGTAGTGCAAGGTTGCCCGTGTACACAATATTAATTGGCCTGGTAATTCCCTCCAAACTATATCTCGGTTTTTTAAGCTTACAGGGCTTGGTGATGATGGCTTTGTACATGATGGGTACCGTAGCAGCACTCGTTGTTTCGTATGTAATGCGCTGGTTTATCAAAATCAATGAGAGGAGTTTTTTCATTTTAGAGTTACCGGTATATCGCAGTCCACGTTGGGGTAATGCCGTTACTACCATGATACAAAAAGCAAGAATATTTGTGGTAGATGCCGGTAAAATAATCATGGTCATCAGCTTGCTGCTGTGGGCGCTTAGTCATTTTGGACCTGGCGATAAAATGGAGGAAGTCAACGCCCAATTCAATGCTCAAATTAGTTCCAATCCTGCCCAAAGTGTAGAATTAAGTAAGCAACGTCAAACGGCGCTGTTAGAAAATTCCTTTGCCGGCCGCCTCGGTAAATTCATTGAGCCAGCCATAGCGCCACTGGGCTACGATTGGAAAATCGGTATCGCACTCATTACTTCATTTGCCGCCAGGGAAGTTTTTGTAGGCACCATGGCCACGTTGTACAGTGTAGGCGACGACAGCAATGACAACAGCAGTACCCTCCGCCAAAAAATGGCCGCCGCTGTAAAGCCCGATGGCAGCAAAGTGTACACCCTTGCCAGTGGCCTAAGCCTCATGGTTTTTTATGTATTGGCCATGCAATG
>JBBQEA010000078.1:0-20048 GCA_038320245.1 Chitinophagales bacterium
TGTATCGCCCGCCCGGGGGCGCCGCGGCGCTCCCTCTTCTTGATCTCGTCGGGGGTGTCTTTGTCGGGGGGGGGGGCGGGGGGGGGCGCGCGCGCCCCCAGCGCCGGGTCGATCCGGATGTCGACGATCAGCGACGTCTCGGCCGTGTACAACTTGGGTGAACTGGTGGCAGAAGTAATTGACAACACTACCAGCCGTGGACGCACCATCCGCTTTTTATGGGATGGCACAGAAGAAGAATTTAGGGTGATGCTAGATTTTATGGGTGAAACGCCATTGCCTAAATACATTAAGCGCAAGCCCGATGAAGAAGATAAAGAACGGTACCAAACGGTTTATGCCAAGCATGAAGGTGCCGTAGCTGCGCCAACCGCAGGCCTGCATTATAGCAAAGAACTAATTAAGCGTTTGGAGATAAAAGGTATTCGTTTTGCTGAAACTACTTTACATACTGGTTTAGGAACCTTCAGGCCAATTGAAGTGGAAGACCTGAGCAAGCATAAAATGGATGCAGAATATTATGCAATTGACGAGGTAGCCTGCGCTATTGTAAACAAGGCAAAAGCTGATGGAAAGCGGATTTGCTCGGTTGGTACAACCACCATGCGTACGATGGAATCTTCTTTTACGGCACAAAAATTATTAAAACCTTCAGAGGGCTGGACAAATATGTTTATTCATCCACCTTACAATTTTTCTATTGCAGATTCATTGGTTACTAATTTTCATTTACCCAAAACAAGCTTGTTGATTTTAACCTGTGCTTTTGGTGGATACGATTTAATTATGGAAGCCTACAAAAAAGCAATTAAGGATAAATACCGTTTCTTTAGTTACGGTGACGCTATGTTAGTTATATAGCAGCTGATTATAAAGTTTAACCTTACAATACTATTAACTCCTCATTTTTGGGGAGTTTTTTTATTGGTATAAGAAGGGGGATAGGAAAAAAATAAGGGCTGGAATAGAAATCCCGGCCCGTTTTAAATCCAATATCCTATGAAAAACCACTTAGTAAACGTACGACGTTGGCTACATATTGTTACTAAGGCGGAATTTGTTTGTTAATATTTTGCTGTTCTTTTCTCTGGCAGTTATTCCAGTCCAAATAACCCTTTATTCAACAGTTGTAGTGTTTTTGTTTTGTGTTCCTTTGGTATAAGAATTGAAACATTGTGGTGACTGCCGCCATAGTTAACCATCCTTACCGGTATATCAGTTAATGAATTAAAAAGATGTTGCAATACATTTTTCGTTTCATTTATTTCATTGCCTACAATAGAAACGATGGTCTGTTCCCGGTCAATTTCAATGGTGCCAAACGGTTCAAGTTCCTTAATAATGTCGTTTAACTGTGCATCATCATCAATAGTGACAGACACAGCTACTTCCGAAGTAGTTACCATATCAATGGAGGTACGATACTTTTCAAATACCTCAAACACTTTTCTTAAAAAACCATACGCCAGCAACATGCGGCTGCTTTTTATCTGGATAACTGTGATGCCATCCTTAGCAGCTACAGCCTTAACACCTGTGCTGCCAGCCAATTCTGTAATCAAAGTGCCTTTTGCAGCTGGCTGCATGGTATTCAACAACTTTACCGGTACTTTATAAAATTGTGCCGGCCAAATACTGGCAGGGTGCAAAATTTTAGCGCCAAAGTAGGCTAACTCTGCAGCTTCATCAAAGCTTAACTGCTCAATGGCAACGGTTTTAGCAACTACTCTTGGGTCGTTGTTATGCATGCCGTCAATATCAGTCCATATTTCGCAAACGCTTGCCTTTATTGCTGCTGCAATCAGCGAAGCACTGTAATCACTGCCGCCTCTTTTTAAATTATCTACTTCTCCTTTTGCGTTACGGCTGATATAACCCTGGGTAATAAATATTTTTTTATCCTTATTACGCTGTAGAATCTGGGTAAGTTTTACTTTGATGCTGCCAATCTGGGGTTCGTCGTAATTATCGATAGTCATAAAGTCCAGTGCCGGTATCAGCATATGGTCAACGCCAATCTCTTCCAGATAGATAGAAAACAATTTGGTACTTAGCAATTCACCCTGTGCTAAAATATCTTTATTAAGCGCCTCACTAAAGGAAATTTTTACAATGATATTTAAAAACTCAAAGTGCTCGTTTATACAGGTAGTAGCTTTTTCTAATGCGGTCGGACTAACCAATAACTGGTTACAAAATATTTTATAATGATCCTGCAAAGCCTGTATTTGTTGCCTGGCGCCACTTTTATCGCCTTGTGCCAGTGCATTACTTATTTCTACTAATGCATTGGTAGTGCCACTTAATGCTGATAAGACTACTATTTTACTTTCTTCATCCTGTACAATCAACTTTGCCACCTGTTGCATCCTTTCGGGTTTACCAACGCTGGTGCCTCCAAACTTCATTATTTTCATGAGCTTCTTTTATTAGTTTTTTAAGATGATTTGCTGATAGAAATATTTTTTTCTCTAATGATTCGAACATTTATTTTAACAGCCAATTTTCTTTTTGTGAGTTGCAAATATAAATAACCTGTTGGAAGGAAAATGAGATTCTAGCAATTGCATTGTAAGCCTTGTCAGAAGAAGATTCTCTGATGAGGCTTACAATGATTGTGAATGATTGATTATTGGGGTAAAATACTTATGTCGACAAAGAAAAATTGATTGACTTTTCGAATAGTGGATTGGTTGTTTTTTTATGTCTTTCTGCAATTTTGTGCTAAGAGGCGTAGCCTCGGATAATATTGCAGCAACGGGTTTCAACCCGTTGATTAAATAACAGATAATATTATGAGAACCGTAGGTTCGATCCATAAAAAAGTAGAAACAATTAGTTAAAAACATGAAGTTGTATTTAAAGACACAACAATATGAGCCGAGCCTATGGCTCTCAGATAAATGGTTTGTTAAAGCACAACGGATTGAAATCCGTTGTTACAAAACAGAAACGAGCCTACGGCTCTACAGGTATCTTTTAACGAAGTTGATCCTAATTGCTGTTAGTTATTTGTTTTTTAAATGTTATCAAGCAATTGATAAATTAGTGAGTTGGTTATGTTGTTCCTAATTGATCTAATGTACACGAGTGGTTGTTAATCCTTTTTACCAAAAAGGATTAACAACAAAATAATATTTGCCTATGAAGCTAAATCCAATAGCTATCGGATGAAAAACTTCTGCCGGGGTCAAAAAAGTTATACAGTAATAAATCGCTTGTTTGCTATTATGGCCGAATACTGTTTAGTTCCTTAAAGGCTTACCTGTCTTCAACACACTCTGTATTCTTTCCAACGTTTTCTTTTCGCCACAAAGACTCAGGAATGCTTCCTTTTCTAAATTCAACAAGTATTGTTCGCTTACCAACGTTGGTTCGCTTAAATCGCCGCCGCACATTACGTAGGCTAATTTTTTGGCAACAGTTACATCATGGTCTGTAGCATATTTACCCTTGTGCATTCCATTGATACCGGCAAGCATTACGCCCAACCCACTGCGGCCCAATACTTTTATATCGTTGCGTTGCACAGGCATTACATAGCCTGCTTCTGACAATTCTATTACAGCATTTTTTGCATCTGCAATACGACGGCTGCTGTTCATACTAATGGTATCAGTTCCTTTTCTGTAGATGCCCATTTCAAAAGCCTCCTGTGCAGAGGTGGCTACCTTAGCTGTGGCAATGGTAAGAAACCTGTTTTGTAAAGTATTGGTATCTACTTCGCCGCTGTGTAATTCATCAGATGCCCTTAGCACAAACTCTTTGGTGCCGCCACCGCCGGGTATTACACCAATACCCACTTCCACCAATCCGGTGTAGGTTTCAGCAGCAGCAATCACTTTATCTGCATGTAAACAGATTTCGCAACCACCGCCCAATGCCAAACCATGCGGCGCCAACACTACCGGAATGCCGGAATATCTTACCCTCATCATTGTATTTTGAAATAGGCGGATGGCCATATCAATCTCATCATAATCCTGCTCAATGGCCAGCATAAATATCATACCCACATTTGCACCCGCACTAAAATTTTGTCCGTCATTGGCAATTACCAGGCCCTTGTATTTTTCTTCTGCCAGCGAAATAGATTTTTGAATGCCTTCCAATACTTCGCCGCCAATGCTGCCCATTTTGGTGTACCATTCTAACCCAAGCACATCGTCACCTAAATGATACGTACGGCAGGCGCTGTTTTTCCAAATGGTTTGATTATCGAAATTCTTCATTACAATAAATGCCTCACCGCCCGGAATAGCTTTGTATGATTTACTGCTAACATCGTAACATAAGCGTTTACCATTTTCTACCTTGTAAAATGAAGTTGCACCGGAAGCGATCATTTCATCAACCCATGCCGCTACTTTAAATCCAGCAGCATTCATGGCTGCGGTGGTTTTAGCTACACCCAAAACATCCCAACTTTCAAAGGCACCTATCTCCCAACCAAAACCTGCCATCATACCATCATCAACCCTATAAATTTCATCAGAAATTTCTGGTATGCGGTTACTGATATAGCTGAATAAGTTATAATGAAACAAGCGGTAGAATTCTCCGGCTTTATCTGTGCCGGCGCATAATGCTTTTAACCTTGTTTTTAAATCTTCAATTGGTTTGGCTGTTTCTAAAGTGGCAAATTTTGCTTTTGTTCTGGGGCCGTATTCCATTGTTTGAAGATTCAATGTAAGAATCTCTTTCTCCCCTTTAGGGGATGGGGGCATTTTTTTGAAGAAACCCTGTCCTGTCTTGTCTCCCAGCCAATTGTTTTCCAGCATTTTTTCCAGCCAGGTTGGAATGGCAAACATTTCTTTTGCTTCATCATCGGGGCAATTTTCAGCTACACCTTTTGCAACTTTTACCAGCGTGTCAATACCCACAACATCAGCTGTTCTGAATGTGGCAGATTTTGGCCTGCCAATGATTGGGCCGGTAAGTGCATCAATTTCATCAACGCTTAACTGTAATTTTTCCATCGTATTCATAATGGCCATCATTCCAAAAACGCCAATACGATTGGCAATAAATGCAGGCGTGTCTTTGCACAAGACTGTTGTTTTGCCCAACACCAAATCTCCATAGTTCATTAAAAAATCAACCACAGCCTGGTCTGTATGTGGCGTTGGAATTATTTCCAGCAACCGCAAATACCTTGGCGGATTAAAAAAGTGCGTTCCGCAAAAATGCTTTTTAAAATCATCGCTTCTTCCTTCTGCCATCAGGTGTATGGGGATACCGGATGTATTAGAAGTGATTAAAGTACCGGGTTTCCGGTATTTTTCTACTTCGGTAAAAATCGATTGCTTAATGTCTAACCTTTCTACCACAACTTCTATAATCCAGTCGCAGTGGGCAATATCCTTCATATTATCAGTAAAGTTGCCGGTGGTAATTTTCTTTACCACATCTTTTGTATAAACCGGCGAAGGATTCGATTTGATAGCCGCCGCAAGGGCATCGTTTACTATTTTATTTTTAAGCGCTTGTTTCAACTCCCCTTCAGCAGGCGGAGGCGGTTGTATATCCAATAACAATACTTGTAAGCCCACTCCTGCAAAATGACAGGCAATGCGGCTACCCATTACACCACTTCCCAATACGGCAACTTTTTTAATCGTTCTGTTTATCATACAATAATATTTTTAATGCTTTTTAATGGCTCAACAAAATTAGTTAGTTAAACAACTAATTCAATATCGAAGTTATGATTTTAAAATTATGAGAAAAATTAAATACCTTTTTTATCCTGTTATTGTCCCTTTTAAAAATGTACCTGATGTAACGATCGCTTACGATGAAAGGAGTTTGGTTAAATGAATGGAGAAAAATGGTGTAAAAATATTGCCCAATAGAAGCCAAATTAATTCAACAGTCAACTGGTAATGGTGAATCGTTAAGCTAAGGTTACCAACAACTTGCTAATTATTTCCGTCAACAGGTTTTGTCGTTATCTTTATATAGTTCTATTCTAATTTTAAATATTCTCAGCTAATATTTTGCATGATTTACCGGAAATTATTTTTCTTTTTATTTGTTTGTGTAACTGCAGCCAATATTTATATTTATCTAAATAGAAATGATTTTACATTTGTTAAGCAATCTACCTGCAACGAAATTTATCCTGACTATTCAACCTTAACTGCCAACAAGTTTATTATTATAAACGATTCTACCCTGGATGTTGTAACAAACAATGCAACTGATAAACCAATAAACTGGATAATTAAAAAAGATGGCAGTGCCTATGCAACTTATACCGGCATTCATCCAAGATTAGTGTTGGAAAAAGGTAGCCGAAAATATACCATCTTCAACAATGCCGGAGACAGTTTTTATTTGCAAGCTGAATATTTGGCAAATGAAGATTACCGCAAATATCACCTTACCAAGCAAGGAGGAATATCAATATTTAACTCAAATTTATTGCAGGCAAAAGAACTGAACAATCTAGATAAATGGAGGGATGATGAGGTGGCTGTAACAGCAGAGGAGGGGCAGGAAGTATTGCAAATACTTAAAGATTCTATAAAGATACTTTCCACGGATTTAACTGTAGACAAGGTGAAAAAGATTGGGTGTTATTTATCGTATAACTTATACAAATCAAATGGTATTCCGGCAGATAGTCTTTTGAACTTATCTGTTTTTAATCAATATAAATCGGCATGTAAGGGTGCGCCCATTTGGTGCGGTAACTATGCTATGATTTTTAATTTATTTGCCTTTAAAGCTGGTATAAAAACACGGCATGTAGATATTAATAAAATACGAAGCGGGGTAGAAGGAAATTTACATTTATTTAATGAGTATTATATTCCTGAACAAAAAAAGTGGGCAGCCATCGACCTTACATTTAATAATATTTTCTACATAAATAAGGAGGGTAATTTATTGAATGCAGTTGAAGTTAAAAATGCAAATCCTGCTGACACGAGTATTAAGGTATTAAAGGCCCAAACAGCTACTGAATTACACAGCATTGCATTCAGTGAATTAGAGAATAGCTTTAAAGATATTTATAACAGCCATAGTGATTTGAAGTTTTATCTTTCTTTAAACTACAATGAATCTAACAGTTTTATTAAAAAGCTGAAACGATATTTTGTTAAAAAATATTACTACGAATTGTATTCAGATAATACCATTATCGATAATAGAAATTTTTATATTAAACAGTTTTTATTGATGCTGCAATATGTATTTACAGCCTTGCTTTTTCTGGCAATATTATTTCAGGTAACATCGAACACAAAAAAAAGTAGGTTATAAAACCTACTTACTGCACAAAGAAAAATCTCCTTATTTTATTTGCTGCTAACTAACACCACTTCCATTATCAATTACAGCTTCTGGTTGTACAAAATGTAGCTTGCCTGCTTTATCCGCTGCCATTAAAATCATGCCATTACTTTCGATACCCCTCATTTTACGGGGAGCTAAATTGGCTACCACTACAACTTGTTTTCCTACAATATCTTCGGGCTTAAAGTCAAGTGCAATACCGCTTACAACTGTCCTTACTTCAAAACCCAAATCAATTTGTAGCTTCAATAATTTATCTGCTTTCTCCACTTTTTCAGCCGATACTATTGTGCCAACCTTTAAATCAATTTTTGCAAAATCGTCAAATTGAATGGCCTCCTTGCTCTCTCCCGAATGTATCGGGAGAGGGTTCTTAGTCTCTGATGACTTTTTAGAATCGTCCAATTTCGCAGGCTCTAAAGTCCCTCCTTTGGAGGGATTTAGGGAGGCTCCTGCTTTTAATTTTTCAATTTGTGCAGTTATTTCTGAATCTTCAATTTTTCTGAATAATAATTGTGGCTCCCGTAAGCTATAGCCCACACTTAGTAAATTTATTTTACCGGCGTTTTTCCAGTCCAGCATTTTATCCACCACTTTCATCATCCCCAACATTTTACCGGCAGTGGTTGGTAAAAACGGATTGATCAGTATGGACAGGTTTGCGGTAAGTTGTAAACACAAATGCAAACAATTGTCAATCGATTTTTGGGCAGCTGTTGTTGGCTTACCCTCGTCGCCCAGTTTTTTTGCAACAATCCATGGCTCTTTTTCCTGCATGTATTTATTTCCCTTTCTGCTCAAATCAATCACTTCAAACAAGGCATCCCGGAACTTAAATTCTTCTAATAAACTTTCAACTTTTTCTTTCGTTTTAGCAATATCTTCAATCAGCCCTTTGTCTTTTTCATCCAGAATATCTTCATGCAGTTTGGGTACTTTTCCGCCACATAATTTGTGCATCAACACCCAGGTACGATTTACAAAATTGCCGAAGATGCTTACCAGCTCACTATTATTTCTGTCCTGAAAATCTTTCCACGTAAAATCATTGTCTTTTGTTTCCGGTGCATTGGCGCAAAGTACGTAACGCAACACATCTTCACAGCCGGGAAAGTCTTTAATGTACTCATGCACCCAAACGGCCCAGTTGCGACTTGTAGAAACTTTTTCTCCTTCGATATTTAAGAATTCATTGGCAGGTACATTTTCCGGCAATACAAAACCGCCGTGTGCTTTAAGCATGGCAGGAAAAATTATACAATGAAAAACAATGTTATCCTTTCCAATAAAATGAACCAGTTTGGTGTCTTCTTTACACCAATAATCTGCCCAATTTTCTGTTAGTTCTTTTGTTGCACTGATGTAACCGATGGGAGCATCAAACCATACATATAACACTTTACCTTCTGCATCCGGCAACGGCACTTTAATTCCCCAGTTGCTATCCCTCGTCATGGCACGACTGTGCAGACCATTATCCAGCCAGCTTTTACATTGGCCGTACACATTGTTCTTCCATTCCTTATGACCTTCAATCAGCCATTCTTTTAGCCAGGGTTCATAATCCTGCAAAGGAAAATACCAGTGTTTGGTTTTCTTTTGCACAGGTACCGCATCGCTTAAAGCACTGCGTGGATTTATTAATTGTTCAGGGGATAATGAGCTGCCGCATTTTTCACATTGATCACCATAAGCATTAGGGTTGCCGCAAACAGGGCAGGTACCAATAATATACCTGTCTGCCAGAAATGTTTTGGTGCTTTCATCATAATATTGTTCAGTTTCTTTTTCTTCAAACAAACCCTTTTCGTACAGGTTTTTAAAAAATGCCGAAGCTGTTTCGTGATGCACTTTATTGGAGGTGCGGCTATAGATATCGAAGGAGATACCCATTTGGCCCATACTTTCTTTTATCAATGCATGATACCTGTCCACCACTTGTTGCGGTGTTATACCTTCTTTTAAGGCACGGATCGTAATGGGAACGCCGTGTTCATCACTGCCGCCCACAAATTTTACATCTCTTTTTTGCGCCCTTAAATAGCGCACATAAATATCTGCAGGTAAGTAACAGCCAGCAAGGTGGCCAATATGCACCGGGCCATTGGCATAAGGTAATGCTGCGGTTATTAAATATCTTTTAGGATCAACCATAATTTTATGTTGCTTTTTTAAACGGGTGAGTGAATGGATTTGTCTAAAATTATTTTAATCTCATTAGCCCCGTTCATATAAATTCGGCTGCAAAAATACCTAAAGCAAGTACAATACCCAAACAAACAAAAACCCCCGCTATTGCAGGGGTTTTTGTTTGACAGTTGCCAATTTTTTTAATCCACTAATCTTTTAGCATTTTTTTTAAATAAGTAAAGCTCGTTGTAACACTTACAAGCGGATCTTTCGGCATATCATGTTCTACAAAAAAATGTTTCATGCCTGCTGTTGAAGCTGCTTCAAAAATTCTTTTGTAATCAATATTTCCTTCACCAAGTGGTAAAACTGTTTCTCTTGCTGCATCAAGATCTTTTACGTGCCACAAAGGAAAACGGCCGGGATGCTGGTTAAATAGTTCAACCGGATCTTTGCCTCCTTTGGTGGCCCATGCAAGATCTAATTCCATTTGCATTTTTGTTTGCGACAGAAATAGTTCGTATGGAATCTGCCCCTCTACTGAATGAAATTCTGCATCATGATTGTGATAGGCAAATCCAATTCCAGCTTTTTTACAAGCCTCATCAGTTTTATTCAGTACATCAATAGATACTTTTATCTCGTCCAACGTAGAAATAGGTGTATTGGCACATACCAAATATTTAACCCCGCCAGTTGCAGCCTCATCTACCAGCTCCTGCATATTATCTCTTAAATTTCGCATGGGCGGAATGGTGATTGGCTTGCCATCCGGAGTTGTTGGTAGTTTTGCACCCGGCCGTAATTTAAAAGGTGCACCTATTGCATGATGCGATTTCCAGCTCATGCCCATATCACTTAACAAGGCTGCAAACTCTTTGGGCTTCATGCCATAATAGCCACCTTTTCTGCTAAAGGCTGATTCAATTTCTTTATAACCAACTGCAGCTATTTTTTTTAATGTCCCGGTAACATCATCATCAATTACATTGAAAAAAGTGTAAAGCTGCAAACCTGCAGGTGGATATACTTTTGTTGGCAGAAATGCTGCAAAGGACTTGTTAGAAAAAACCATACTACCCAACAACAGTGTGGTAGATGTTTGTAAAAATTCTTTTCTGTTTGACATGAAGTAATTATTTATCTTTTTATAATTTCTTTAGCTGAATACTATTTTTTTAATTCATTAATCTCCACCTGTGGTAGCAATACCTTATTACATTTTTCAGTTACTATTTTCTTTGCTAAAGAAAACCTGCCGGTTTGTTTGATGTTTAATGAAGAAGAGCCAATTTTAATACTGTATGCTCCTGCATCGGCAATCCAGGATGTTGATGCAGTATTGAAAGAAGCAAGTTCAGCTGCGGTGATGTTAAAAGTTATTTTCTCTGATTGTCCGGGTTGTAATAAACCTGTCTTTGCAAATCCTTTGAGTTCTTCCGAAGGTTTATTTTCTTTGCCAGCAGGTGCGGTTAAATACAATTGAACTACCTCCTTACCTGCAACCTTACCTGTATTGGTGATGGTAATAGTTGCCGTGATTTTTTTATCAAATTGTTTTGAACTTACTATAAGGTTGCTGTACTTAAAATCAGTATAGGAAAGACCATAACCAAATTCATAAGCCGGTTTTACGTTGAACGTATTAAAATACCGATATCCTACATAAATACCTTCTTCATATGTTACCTCAGCAGGAAATTGTTTCATCCCAAACATGCCGCTTGTTGCCTGTTCACGAAATTCTTTGCCGGGAAAACTTTTTGACGAGGCTTCATCCGAATACTGTAGAGGAAATGTTGTTGCCAGTTTTCCGGAAGGATTTACTTTTCCACTCAAAACATCCGCTACTGCATTACCTGCTTCCATGCCTGGCTGCCATGCCAGTAAAACTGCATCTACCTGATCTTCCCAGCTGGCCACTTCAATTACGCCGCCAACATTCAGCACCACTGCTACTTTTTTATTTGCTGCATGAAAAGCATCACTCACATTTTTTATCAATGTTTTTTCAGCAGCTGATAAATTAAAATCATTATCTACTTTTCTGTCTGCACCCTCGCCGGCATTTCTTCCAATTGTAATCAGTGCAATATCAGCTTCAGCTGCTTTTTTTGTTATTAGATTTTGCTCAATTGTTAACTCAGCAGGCCTTGGAGTTGGATTCATAAATTCCTGAAACATACTTTTTTTAGGATGTTTGGCACTTTCCTCAGCAATATAATTACTGTACAGGGCTTTTAATTCTTTCTCCACCTGGTATCCTGCTGTTTCCAGTCCTTGTAACAAGGAAACGGTATAGGCTTCATTAACATCACCACTACCCGTACCCCCGGAAATAAAATTGTAAGTAGTATTTCCAAAAGTTGCAATTGTTTTTATCTTTTTAGACATAGGCAATGCGTTGCCGTCGTTTTTAAGCAATACCATACCATCTGCTGCAGCCATGCGGGCCAAGGTAGCATGGGATTTTAAGTCTGGCTTATTTGAAAAAACATATTTTTTAAATGCCGGGGTTTTCATTGCATAATTCACAAATCGTTCTGCATTTTCATCTATAACCTTAATATCCAGCATGCCATCTTTTATCGCATCTAAAATAGCTTTGTTTTGATTTGGCATGCCAGGCATAATTAAATCATTACCTGCTTTCATTTGCGCAACTGGATCTTTTCCTCCAAACCAGTCAGTCATCACAAGGCCTTTAAAGCCCCATTCTTTTCTTAAAATGGTAGTAAGTAAATCATATTCCTCCGAGGTGTAAGTGCCATTCAATTTATTGTAAGAGCTCATCACCGTCCATGGTTTGGATTCCTTAATAGCAATTTGAAAGCCCCTTAAATAAACTTCTCTCATGGTTCTTTCGCTAACAATTGTATTGACTGTATTGCGGTTGCTTTCCTGGTTGTTTAGTGCAAAATGTTTGATAGATGCACCTATGCCGTTGGATTGTAAGCCATTTACCATCGCCGCAGCCATTTTTCCTGATACCAGTGGATCTTCTGAATAGTATTCAAAATTTCTTCCACCCAACGGGTTGCGGTGAATATTCATGCCGGGGCCTAGCAAAACATCTACTCCATATTCTTTTACTTCATTGCCCATCGACTGGCCAACTTTTTCAACCAGTTTTGTATCCCAGGTAGATGCCAGCAGGGTGGCAACCGGCCATGCTGTAGCATAATAGGTATTCTTATCGTCTTTACGTTTGGGTTCAATACGAAGACCAGCAGGTCCATCGGCTAATACTGTTAGCGGAATGCCCAGCCGATCAATGGGATTGGTTGTGCCGGCAGCGCCTTCCACTTTTTCCATGGTTTGGCCAACCCCGGTACCGGTATTTGTTTGTGTTACGCCAGGGAATTTCATGCCCCTGCCTACCAGTAAACTTACTTTTTCTTCAGTGGTCATTTTGCTTACCAACTCTTTCGCTTTAGTGGCTATTCCATTTTGTGCAAAGCCGAAGCTTGTAAAAGAAAGCAGCAAGCTGCTGGTAATAATTTTTTTCATGATGACAAGTTTATTTATTTTCATTGCGTTATTTCGACACAATGATAAACTTTTATTTTAACCCTGCAACATTTATTTTATAATTATAGAACTAAACCTAATTTTATCCAATGGATTTTGATACTGAGATTAGCAAACACTACGCTGATGGGCATGAAATATACCTGCGACATTTATCCGTGGACTGCGTCATCTTTGGCTTTCATCGCAATATTTTAAAAGTTTTACTACTGCAGGCCAAGTATGCTGGCATATGGTCACTACCCGGCGGATTTATTCTGAAGGATGAACATATGGACGAATCAGCCCGACGTATTTTAAAAAACCGAACGGGCCTTGACAATATTTTCATGCAGCAGTTTCATGTTTTTAGTCAGCCTTCCCGTTCTAATAAAGAAATAAACCAGCAATTTTTAAGAAATGTTGGGATTGAGATGAAAGAAAGCTGGATGTTTGAGCGATTTGTAACCGTAGGCTACTCGGCGCTTGTAGAATTTAGAGAGGTAAAGCCAACGGCAGATGTATATTCTAATGCTATTGAATGGCAGGATATCAATACACTGCCGGAGATGATTCTCGATCACAGAGAGATATTGGATAAAGCTTTGCAACAACTTCAAACGAATCTTAATTACCATCCAATTGGGTACAATCTGTTGCCGGAAAAATTCACCATGCCTGAATTACAAAAACTGTATGAAACGATTTTAAACAGGAAATTAGACAGGAGGAATTTTCAACGAAAAATTATTGCTACAAAAGTTTTGAAGAAGCTGAATGAAATTAAAAAAGGAGTGGCGCACAAGGCACCCAATTATTATAAGTTTGATTTAAAAAATTATAAAAAGGCTTTGAAAGGCGGGATGGGGTTTGAATTATAATGGCTCCATTAATTTATCTGCTTTTTTACAAATAGATATTTATTGAAATTATTTTAGATGAAACGGAAAAAATTTCTCTCTGCTGTATTCCCTGCTGCTTTTGCACTCCATCCAAACCAGTTATTTTTCCAAAATGAGATTATACCGGACGAAGCAGTCAATGGCATTAAACCGGCTTATCTAAAAAAGGGAGATATCATTGGCATTACCTGCCCTGCAGGATTTATCACTACAGAAGATATTCAACCTGCCATTTTAAAAATAAAGGAATGGGGGTTCGATGTAAAAATTGGCGATACCGTAGGCAAAAAGGATTTTACTTTTGGCGGTACAGATGCGGAACGGCTTTCAGATTTTCAGTCGATGCTGGATGATAAAAATATTAAAGCCATTTTGTGCGCAAGGGGCGGTTATGGTGCCATTCGTATCGTTGATAAAATTGACTTTACAAAATTTGTAGATCATCCAAAATGGATCATTGGCTTTAGCGATATTACGGTTTTGCACAGTCACATTAACCACAACTTTGGTATTGCTACCATTCATTCAAAAATGTGTAATAGTTTTCCGGCAGATTGGTCGCTTGCAGAACCTATACAGGTTGATACCATTGAAAGTATTCGCCAATGCCTTACCGGAGAAAAAATAAGTTATCCGATTGTACCTAACAGCCGCAATAGAAACGGTAATGCAACAGGTATGTTGGTTGGAGGAAATTTAAAAACGATTGAGTCATTGGCCGGTAGCAAAAGCGACCTGGTAACAAACAATAAAATATTGTTTGTAGAAGATACCGGCGAGTATTTATACAGCATCGACCGAATGTTCTGGAACCTGAAACGAACTGGTAAACTCGATCAGCTGGCTGCATTAATTATTGGAGGTTTCAAAATAAAAAAAGAAGAAACAGCAGCAGAAGCCTTTGGCAAAACACTCGAAGAAATTGTACTGGAAAAAGTGGAGGGATTTAAATATCCCGTATGTTTTGATTTTCCGGTGGGGCATCAAAAAAATAATTTTGCATTAAAATGTGGCGTACAGCATGCCTTAAGAGTTACAGTTGAAAAATGCAACCTTACCTGTATATAGCTTTGCAAGCAGTAAATTTTTATTTAAATTTGAATAGAAATTATTTTTATGGTAGTAGAAAAAATTAATAAAAAGAAAATAACCGTTTCATTCTCGGGTGCGGTTGGTAAAAAAGGTCTGGATATTATTAAAAATTGTATTGAAGAAATTGAATTGAACGGTGTTCCTAAAAAAGTGCCGCAAAGGTTAATAAATGAAATATCCAGAGAGATCAATAAAAGCGCATGGGTGAAATTAAAGAAAAAAAGAAATATTGAAACTACATGATTATTGTAGTTGACACAAATATTATAGTTAGTGCCAGTCTTGATTCCAAAAGTGACCTATTTAGCTTAATCATTAATAATTCTACTAAAATAGATTTTATTACCCCAGAATTTTCTTTAAAAGAGATACAGCTCAATTGTGAACTTATTTGTAGAAAGGCAAAGAAGTATCTTGCTATTTTCGAGTCAAACCTTCAGCAACTTCTTACTCACATCACAGTTCTTTCGGATGATGAGCTTACTGAAACGAATATTCAGGATGCGGATAATCTTACCAGAAAAATTGATATGGACGATACAATTTTTATAGCTTTTTCATTGGCACTAAATTGCTTATTATGGACCGGAGACAGAAAGCTAATGAATGGAGTAAAACGGGCTGGTTTCCAACATATCATTTCAACAAAAGAACTAAAAGACATCATCAAAGGATTATGATAAAAATACCTCCTTATCTCAAAAAAGACGATACCATCGGCATTACCTGTCCGGCCGGTTTTATGGCTGCTGTAAAAGCACAAACCTGTATTGAAACCCTTCAACAGTGGGGCTTACAGGTAATGGTTGGTAAAACGCTGGGCAGTGACTCTGTCAATTATTTTTCAGGAACGGATGAAGAAAGGTTGAATGAACTACAGGCCATGCTAGATGATAAAAACATCAATGCAATATTATGTGGCCGAGGAGGTTATGGTATGGGAAGAATTATAGACCAGCTGGATTTTAGGCAGTTTAAAAAAAATCCCAAGTGGATTATCGGCTTTAGCGATATCACTGTATTGCATGCGCATATTTACAGCAACTGTAAAATTGCCACGGTGCATGCACCCATGGCGGCTGCTTTCAATGATGGGGGAAATACAAACGAGTACATATTGTCTTTGAAGAAAGCTTTGTTTGGAAAAAAAGCCAGTTATAAAATAGGAGCACATCCTTTCAATCAACAAGGGGAAGCGGAAGGAGAACTGGTAGGCGGTAACCTAACCTTACTGGCAAATCTGGTAGGTACAAAATCTGACGTCAACTACAACAAAAAAATTCTTTTTATTGAAGATGTTGGGGAATTTATTTACGGTGTAGACAGGTTGCTTTACCAACTTAAGCGAAGCGGAAAACTAGATAACTTAGCAGGATTAATTATTGGAGGTTTTACCGACTCAAAAGATACAGACAGGCCTTTTGGTAAAACAGTTTATGAAGTGATCAACGATTTGGTTAAGGACTATGATTATCCCATCTGCTTCGATTTTCCGGTAAGCCATGATAAAGAAAATTATGCTTTGAAAGTGGGAGGGGAGTATTTGCTTAAAGTAAAGGCAAAGGGACTGTCATTATCTGAATTGTAAAAACAACAATATCAACCTTGTCAAGGTAGAATAGGCGGCATATTTTATTTATCGATACCAGGTATGAGAAAGGGTTAGCAAAATAATTAATTGAATTAATTTCCCGGAGTTCTTCACCGATTAAAAGTAAATTTGTATAAATAGCTGTAAAATGGATACTGTAAAAAAAATGCGGCAAAATGTTAAAAAATATATTGAAACCGCTGATGAAAAAGTTGTTAAGATGATGCATGCAATGCTGGAAGCAGATGCTGAAACATCTTGGTGGGATAGCATGCCATCCGCAATAAAAATGGATGTAGAGAAGGCAATAATTGAAGCCGACAATGGCGATACCATACCAGATTCTACCATACAAAAAAGAATGCAAAAATGGCTTGCAAAATAATTTAGACCAAAAGGGCATGGCTTACTTTTGAGAATAATATCGATTATCTGCAAACTGAATGGACTGAGAAAGAAATAGCCAAATTTATATTACTTACTCAAAAGAGATTAGTGATTTTATCCAATAGCCCCCGAATTGGAACATCTAGAAATGCTAATAATCCAAACTTGCTTTTTACATTGATACACAAAAGAGTGGCGTTGATTTACAGACATAAGCCTTTGAAAAACGAAATTGAGTTGTTGGTGTTTTGGAATACTGCTCAAAATCCCCGAAAATTATATTTTAAATAATTCTTTCCACGAATGATCTTTAATAAATATTTGCAGGTAAAAAATCGTTTTTAATATCCATTTATTTCAAAAGTGAATCCAATACTTTATGAAACAAAGCGAAATCATTTAAATCGTTGTGGGAGCCTTTTTCAATTGTTACAAAACGATCTGTTGGTTTTAAAACTGCCTTTAATTTTGCTGCACAACTGTACCGGATAATGCCATCCGAAGTGCCATGGAAAATTGTGATGGGACGTTTTATTTCCTGCAAATATTCATTCACCGGAAATTTATAGTTGGCCATTCGGCTATTGGGGTAAATAGGGGCGTAGCAATCATACAATGCCGGCATACTGTAATAGGGCGTTTCTAAAATAAGCTGTCTGCAATCCACTACAGAAGCAAGTTGAGCTGCAATGCCCGTACCCAGCGATTTGCCGTAAATTACAATGCTATCAACAGCAAATTTTGTATTGGCCAATTTATAAATCTGCGCCGCCTGCTGGTATAAAATTGTTTCATTTCTTTTGCCAACACTTTTGCCATATCCAGGGTAATCTTCTATCCACACTTCATACCCATGCTTTGTAAAATTGGACATAAATTTTGCAAAGCGGTTGATGTTTTGCTTGTTGCCATGGAAGTATAAAACAATCCCTTTTCTCACAGAATCTTTTGGAAAAAATTTTACAAGGTTGATGGTGTCAGTAGTATTAAAAGGCAAATTAACTTCCTCAAAAGGTATATCAAATTGGTAAGGAATATCTCTTGCTATTACCGTTGGATGAAATAAGAAATAATCCTGCAAATAAAACAATGCAATGCCAATTGTTGCATATAGCAGCACAATTACTTTAACCCAACGAAACAATATTTTCTTTCTCTTGCTGTTCATCTTACTGCATTAATTTAAGGGTACATGCCCTGTTCCCGCTTCGGGGGCTAGGGGGCCAATATGTCCCTAATAAAATTATGATACTCCGGAAAAATGGGAAGGTTATTATGTCCGCCACCCTGTATGCGAATCAACGTAATTTTTCTTGGACTAAGTGCCTGTAATTTTTCACTGTTCTTAATCGGAATCAGCCAGTCTTTTGTGCCATGAATAATGTAGGTATGGCAATTAACTTTCGGTAACCATTTATCGGTTCGGATATGAAAACGCAATACCCAGCGCATGGGTAGAAAGGGTAAAAATCTTTCTACTGTTTTAATAAAGCTATAATAAGGGGCATCTAAAATTAAATAACGTGGCTTGTTGTCGCAGGCAATTTTTGCAGCAAAGCCGCTGCCGAGGCTGCGTCCGTAAACCAGTATATGGTTTTCGTGGTAGGTCATTGACAGCGTGTCGTACACAAACTGCATATCGCTTAGCATATCTTTTTCGCTGCGTTTGCCGGTACTTTTTCCAAAGCCCCGGTAATCTACTAACACCACATCATAATTATACCGGTAGAAATCTTTCGCATATTTGGCCCAGCCTTTTATACTTCGGCTGTTGCCATGAAAATACAATACAAGGCCCTGCGGTTCTTTTACGTGAAAGTGCAATCCGTTAATGCGTACGCCTTCTTCCACATCAAAAAACAACTCTCTAAATGGAACATCATATTGGTATATAAAATCCTGTTTCAGTTTTTCCGGTTTAAAAATAAACCGTTCCTGAAACAGATATGCAAGTGCCAGCACTACCACATAACCAATAACGATATATAAAATGGTTGAAGACAAAGCGATTGTTTAGAAGTTGTGCATTTCAAATTGTCGCTCTCTGTTTCGGTCGGTGGAGACACCGACCGAGGCGGGGCCGTGGTTGGTGTCCTTACCAATCACTTGGCACTGCGACAAATCTAATTATCCCCTTTACAGATGATAATTTACAGTTGAAATATACAACTTAAAATAAGGTGCGCTTATTTATGCAGTTTTTATTTTGTAAAAATCATTCGGGTGTTTGTTTCTTTGTACAAATTCTAACCAAATATTTTCATGAGTCAGCTATTTACGTTTCAGCAATTACATTCATTTGCCATCAATATTTTTTTGCAGATGGGGAGTACAAAAGAAAACGCAGCCACTGCTGCCAAAGCTTTGCTTTCAGCCGATTTAAGAGGTGTGGATAGTCATGGTATTGCAAGGCTTGGAGGCTATGTGCGTTTGTGGAAGGCAGATCGTGTTAATGCCAATCCGGTGATTGCTATAGTTCATGAAACTCCCTCCACTGCTGTGGTTGATGGCGACAAAGGGCTTGGATTGGTAGTTGGCCCGGCAGCCATGCAGGTAGCCATCAATAAAGCGCAGCAGGTTGGTACCGGTTGGGTAAGTGTAAAAAACAGCAACCATTTTGGTATTGCAGGTTATCATGCCATGCTGGCGTTGCCGCATGATATGATTGGTATTACTATGACCAATGCATCTGCAACTGTAGCGCCTACCTATTCTAAAGAAAAATTATTGGGTACAAATCCTATTGCGGTAGCAATACCGGCTGGTAAAGAGCAACCCTTTGTTGCAGATTTTGCAACTACCACTGCTGCCAATGGAAAGCTGGAAATGCTACAACGAAAAAATGAAGATGCACCCGGCGGCTGGGTTCAAAATAAAGACGGAGCTCAATCTACTGATGCCAATGAATTAAAAATAGGCGGGGCATTGTTGCCGCTTGGTGGAGATAAAGAACATGGAAGTCATAAAGGCTATATGCTGGGTTCGATAGTAGATATATTTTCTGGTATTTTAAGTGGAGCTAATTTTGGACCTTGGGTGCCACCTTTTCCTGCTTACTTGCCCATGCCTTTGAATTTACCGGGTGAGGGTATTGGCCATTTTTTTGGTGCCATGCGGATTGATGCTTTCAG
>JBBQEA010000079.1:0-19996 GCA_038320245.1 Chitinophagales bacterium
TAACGGCTGTACTCATAGTGGCCTTTTTTTCAAATTTTACCGAGCAATTACAGCAACTGGCCGATGAATCCAAGGTTCAGGTAGATACTTATCAAAAAAATTATGACGCTGTACAGAATGAAGATGAACGAAGCAGGGGAAGCGTAAAATCAGAAGAGATTGAGGGATCACTCTCTGGCCTGATATTACATGCTCCGGTTGCTATTTTTACGTGCCTTTTCAGGCCCTTTATCTGGGAAAGCCGTAAAATATTTATATTATTTAGTGCTTTCGAATCTTTACTGCTTTTTTTATGTACGCTATATGTTATAATTAAACTTAAATTTTGGGGGTTCTTCAGGGAAATTTTTGCAAAACCCTTTGTTTTGATTTCTTTTACCATGGCTATTCTTTTCGCCGTTATAATTGGTTTTACCACTTTTAATTTTGGAACCATGGCCAGGTACAAAATAATCTTACTTCCATTTTACTTTTTTACCCTGGTTAGTTTATATACTGTCTATACAGATAAAGAAAAGAAGCCTGCTTAGTTTTTCGGACACGAAGTTTTAATTGTTGCGGCAGCTTCTTTCATGTTTTATATTGTATATTCAACCTGTTTGGGCTAAATCAGTTAATTTTGCCAGCATTTAATATTTTTTTTATTGCATGAGTAACGATACTGATAATAGGGGTGCATTTGTGATTTCCATTGACTTTGAATTGTTATGGGGGGTATGGGATGTTACAACAAAACAGAAATACGGGCCACATATTACAGGTGTAAAAAAAGTAATTCCCGCACTGCTGGCTGCATTTAAAAAGTATGATGTTAAAGCAACTTTTGCCGTAGTTGGATTTTTATTTGCAGAAAATAAAGAAGAACTAGGATGTTTTATCCCCGATAAAAAACCTCGCTATTCCAACCCTGAATATGATGTTTACTTAAAAGAGTTTGCAACTATCGGTAACGATGAAAATGATGATCCTTATCATTTTGGGTACAGCCTTTTTGAAATGCTGAAACAGAGCCCGCACGAAATTGCGACACACAGCTTTAGCCATTATTTTTGCCTGGAAGAAGGACAATCAGCAGAAGAATTTGATGCTGATATTAATGCCGCTGTAAAGATTGCGAAAGAAAAAAATACAGAAATATCCAGCCTGGTTTTTCCCCGTAACCAGATCAATGAGAATTACTTACCGGTTTTGGCAAAAAATGGCATCAACGTTTACCGCGGCAACCCACAATCGTGGATATACAAGCCACGTAAATTTTCGGCTGAAGTTCCTTTTATACGGCTTTGCCGTCTGCTGGATACTTATTTACCGGTTTCGGGATACAATACTTTTGCTGTAACAAAAAATGCCGGCGTACCCATTAATGTGCCGGCCAGCCGCTTTTTAAAACCCTACAATAAAAATTTAGCCTGGCTCGAAAAACTGAAGTTAAAAAGAATCATGAACGAAATGACCCATGCCGCAAAAACTAATGAAATCTATCATTTGTGGTGGCATCCACATAACTTTGGAATTAATATGAAAGAGAATATGGAAAACCTTACTGCCTTACTAAAGCACTATCAGCTCCTGCATTCAAAATACGGCTTTGCCAGTCTTACCATGAAAGAGGTTGCAGATTTTTAAATCTGTTTCATTAATTTATATTTTCCGGTTCTTTTCTTAAGTATAGAGATTTACATGCAACAAAAAAAAATCATTTTCCTGGCTTCCGACTGTGAATCATCCCGATGGGTGTATAATGCCTTGCAGGAAACAACGGGTATTGAAGCTGTTATTCTTGAGCAGCCGGTAAGCAAAAAAGAACTGGCAAAAAAAAGGATTAAAAAAATTGGTATTATTACTGTGGCAGGCCAGGTTTTATTTTCGGCGTTTGTTGTTCCTTTATTAAGAATAAAATCTAAAAAACGTAAAGCCTCCCTGGTAAACCAATATGGGTTAAAAAACACTGACTTCAACAGCAGCAAAACACTCAGGGTAAGTTCTGTAAACGAAGAAGGTTGCTTAAAAGCAATACATCATTTGCAGCCGGATATTATAGTAGTGAACGGCACACGTATCATCAGCAAAAAAATATTACAAAGTACCAATGCAATATTTGTAAACATGCATGTGGGCATTACTCCTTATTATCGTGGAAGCCACGGAGGTTACTGGGCTTTGTATAATAAGGATATTGATAACTTTGGTACCAGCATTCACTTAATTGATACTGGCGTTGATACCGGTGCTATACTTAAACAGGTATTTACTAAACCGGAAAAACAGGATAATTTTACAACCTACCCAATTTTACAGGTAGCTGTTGGCATAAGCGCATTACAGGAAGTATTGGCTGACATCATTGCCGGTAATTATAAAACCACAAACAATACAGAAAAAGGAAAAATGTATTTTCAACCAACATGGTGGCAGTATTTAACCGGCGGCGTGAAATAAAATTATTTATGAAATCTTACAATAAGCCTTCGCTGCAAACCATTCAGGCATCCAATAAACCTATAGAAGTTTTTACCAAACTTGACGGTACTGAAAATATGGATTCGGACGTGGTTAATGATTTTGGTGAAGAATGGAAAAAATTTGCTGTACACAGCGATGAAAGTGTGAAGGAACTGCGCAAAGAGTATTTTGATATAATAGATGAAACTATTGTAAATAAAAATACTTACATGATTGATATTGGCTGTGGCAGCGGCCGCTGGACAGATTATTTTGTTGAAAAGGCTGCATTTATTGAGGCGATTGACCCCAGTGATGCCGTATTTGCAGCAGATAAAATGCTGGGGCAAAAAGACAATGTACGCATTACCAAAGCAAGCGTAGACACTATACCCTGGGATGATGAAACATTTGATTTTGGGATGAGCATCGGTGTTTTACACCATATACCTGATACAAAAAAAGCCCTGATCAGTTGCGTAAAAAAAATAAAAAAAGGTGGGCATTTTTACGTGTATCTCTATTATCGTTTTGATAACCGTGGAGTAATTTTTAAAACAATTTTTTACCTGTCGGACGGACTGCGAAAAATTATATCCAGGATGCCGCAGGGCATGAAAAAATTTACCTGCGATATGCTGGCTGTGTTAATTTACTGGCCTATGTCGAGGTTTGCGGGGTTACTGCATAAAATGAATTTACATAACCTTGCCAAAAAAATTCCTTTGGAGCCCTATTACAATAAACCGTTTTATAATCTCCGGAACGATTGCCTCGACCGTTTTGGAACAAAGCTTGAGCAGCGTTTTTTGAAACCGGAAGTTGAGGCCATGATGAAAGAAGCAGGATTAGCCGAGATCAGGTTTGGCGAAAAATCGGCTTTCTGGCATGCAGTAGGCAAAAAACTATAAAGAAAGGCTTTTATACCAGGCTGCCATTTTTTTCACCATGGCTTCTGTGGTAAATTCATTTTTATATTTTTCATATGCATTCCCCGCAATCTGTCTCGAAATGCCGGGATTGCTAAGCAAATAAATAATCTTTTCGGCCAACGCTATACTGTCGCCTTTACTTACCAGCAATGCTGTCTTATTATTTTCGAGGATCTCATTGCCTGCCGGAACATCAAAAGCAATAATGGGCGTTTTTAACGCCAGCCCCTCAATAAATACCAATCCAAAAGATTCAAAAAAAGAAGGCTGAATAAGGATGTCGGAATTTGTGATATAATAATAAGGCTGTTGAACAAACCCCATAAACTCAACATTGCCTTGCAGGCCTGCAGTTTTTACCTGCTCTTCGCAATTTGCTTTTTCTGTACCATCACCAAGCACCAGCAATTTTACATCCGGGAAAGCTTCCAGTACCATTGGCATTGCGTCAATTAAAAAATGATGCCCCTTAATAATTTCAATTCTGCCCACCGTAATCAACTGCTGGTTAGCTTTACGGTAGTTTGAACCGGATTCAGATTTATCAAATTCACCGAAAGTAATTCCGTGATGAATGTATGGGAAATGTGTTTTGCTCATTCCGAGGTTAAAATAAAGATCGGCCATTGCTTTGGATACAGCGATATTGATATCAATTTTTCGCAGGATGTACCGGGTAATATGATAATAGAGATCATTTGGCTTTTTGTAATTTACGGGATCATATTGCTGAAGCACTTTTTCCTGATAACCATGCTTTGTAGAAATAATCAGGACCTGCTTATTAAAAAATGTCTTTAATGCCGCTGCCATTAAATCTGCATGAAACAAATGCGTGTGCAAAATATTAATTCCGCCTCCCTTTAAATAAGCATTTACTTTTCTTGCTGTTTTAAAAATGTTGTATTTTTCTGCAACGATTAAAGTTGCTTTTACTCCCGAATTATTTACCTCTTTACAATATGCTGTAAATGTGCTTTCTGTTTTTTTTGTGCATACCACTATTAATTCGCAATTGATGCCATAAGCATTTAGCCCCGGCAGCAAATGCTTCAGGTATTTTTCGGCACCGCCTACGCCGTGGGTATATATTACATGCAGAATTTTCAATCTTTACTTTAGTTACGCTGTTTTAAACCCCGGCCTAAAATATTTCGTTATACCGTTGCAGCATTTTTTTGTTACTATAATTTTCTGTAGCAAATGTAAACGCATTTGCTGCCAGCGTTTCTCCAAAGGTATTGTCTTTGATCAGGTATAAAATAGCCTCACAGAGAGCAGTGGCATTTTTTGCCGGTACAAGCAACCCGTTTTGATTATGCTTTATCATATTATCTACCCCCAACACATCCGAAGCGATGATCGGCAATCTACTCGCCATTACCTGCATAATAGCTGTACTCATAGTTTCGCCAAGCGTTGCATGCACATATATATCCAGCGAATTTATGAATAGGGGTAAAGCTGTTTCTTCCAGCATGCCGGTAAATTCAACAGCATGGCCAATGTTTAGTTGCTGCACCTGTTTCTCAAGCGCTGCCCTGCAAACCCCGTCACCTGCAATATAAAGTTTTATCGAAGTACCAGTTACAGATTTTAATACCAAAGCAAATGCATCTATTAATGTTTTATGATCCTTAGCTTCTGATAAACGGCTTTGCATACCGATGTTAATTCCTTTATGCCCATCTTTTTCAGCAGGCTTATATACATCCAGATCAACACCGTTGGGTATTACAGCAGTTCGCTTATCAGAGAAAAAGAGAGGAAGTCGTTTTTTTATTACATCCCTGTACTGCGTACTTAAAAAAACAACCTTGGTTGCGGTAATTAATGAAGCACACAAACCCAGCCAGTTTAATTTTGTTTTTAAATGATTTGGTTGTGTTTCCCGTACAATAATTTGTATTTTTTTCTTTATGAAAAGCGTTGCTTTCTTTACAGGAAAAATATAAGAAGAACTATGCAGAAAAATTATATCGGGCATGGTTTGCCTGATTATTTTTTTTATTTGCCGGTAAGAATCAAAATCAAAGCCTGGTTTCTTTTTTATAAAGTACCATGGTATATTCCGCTGATTAGCTTTTTGTTTATACCCTTCTCTTACTTCTTCATTGCCAAAGAAAATAATTTCGAACTGGTGCTGTTTTTCTTTATCGGCATCTACCATAGAAAAGAAAACATTGCCATGCCCGCCCAATCCACTAAATGCTATGTGAAGGATTTTCATTGTTAAATTACTTACTTATGGTTTCTTACAATTAGCCTCTACCCCATTGCCCCCATAAGCACAATGAATATTTACAGCGCCAAGATTCACAAGCGCCTGCGTGATCTGTTTTTTATTTCTGAATCTTTTGTGCCAATCGGTCAATGAATCATGCGTATCAAGCAAGGCCCACTCCTGCTGCAGCTTTTCGCTGAACTGCGGAAAAACGTTATAATAAGACACTACCGGCGAAATACGATTGAGCAGCACAGAAAACAATTTATTCTTCGCTGCTCTTTTATGCCAGGGCAAATATTTTTTTACAAGCTTTTGTGTGTATGGGATTGTAAATGATGCAGTTTTTTTACGCAGGTAAATTCTGTACAATCTGGCAAGTCTGAAATAATTTGACCGGTCGTAATGGTAGTGGTCTATAACCAATGACCCCCCTTTTTTAACCAGCTTGTATAAATCTTCAATCGTTTTTTCTGTGTCAGCGGTATGCTGAATAACACCCAGGCAGATCACCACATCAAAACTTTCATCGGCAAAAGGCATATTATTTATATCGGCTTGAATAACGATGTGTTTATCAGAAACGGGAAAATTTTCTATATTAACTTCTACCGCCGAACTCAAATCAGAAGAAACTAAAACAGCACCTTTTTTCAACAACACTTCTGTAAATCTGCCGGCTCCGCAACCTGCTTCAAGCACAACTTTTCCTGCAAGGTTATTTTGGAGTTCATCGCCTAAACAACGATTTAATCTTGACTCTGAAGTTGGAGAACCGGTATAGGAATCAAGCTGTGTTTTTTTATACGCTTTCCATTGGTCGCCAAAAAGTGAGGCGTACGAGCCACTGTCAACAAACCGTGGAATATCATTTATAATTTCTGCTATATTCTCATCGCTGATATATTTATTATCAACTTTTGAGTATGACTTATTATTTTTTCTATTGTAGAATGAGGGAAACATAATCTTACTTTACCTGAATTTTTTGCAAATGTAAGTGTTTATTAAGCGTTTTAAAGGCAATAAAACGCCCAAGGGGTCAGGGGTATGAATTTTGTAACAGTATTTCTATTTACAGCAACAATTGGTTATAAATATCCAGTAAGTTATTGATGTAAATATCTCTTCTAACTGTTCTTTCGGCATATATTTTTGCCTGAACCGCCAATTGGGCAATATCGATTTTATTATACAGAACAGCAGTTATCTGTTCGGCGGTCTTAACCGCATCATTTAACTGAAAATAAAGGGCATGCTCTTTTACAATACTTTTTAAGGGTGTTATATCAGATAACATGAGTGGTACACCTGCGGCCATCGCTTCAAAAACTGACAAAGGAAATCCCTCAAATTTAGAGGGCATAATAAACAGATCGTAATTTTGAATAACCCTTGCCATATCATCTGCCCGGCCCATCATTCTTACTCTTAGATTTTTGTTTTTTATAATAGCCTCGTATGCGGCTTTATTCCCTTCACCATAAATATCCAGGTAAATTTCTTCATTGGTGAGGTTTTCAAAAACCTGCAGCAGGTATTCAAAATTTTTAAGTTCTTTTAATGCCCCTACAGCAACCAGGTTCAATTTATTTAAAGGGCGATGGAATTCCCGGGCAGGCAGGTTAAAATACCGGTCGGCTACAAAATTATTCAGTACAAATATTTGCCCTCTGAATTTTATTGTGTTCAGCAGGTCAGCCTTTGTATAATCTGATAAGCTGATGATGTTACAATTTTTTCGCTTTAGAAATAAATGCCTGTCAATAAAACGCATAAACCACCTGGTTTCTTTTTCCATAGAGTAGGTGCTATGGATGGTGTGTGCATGTGCTACATCCGCAGGGCATACCAGGTGAGTGTAAACACCTGCGGGAGTAAGGTGGGTGTGAACAATATCAATTTTGTTTTCTACAATGACCTCTCTTGTTTCACGCAGTATTCGCAGGATGTCGAAACCTCCCTTATAATTCAGGCAAATGATTTTAACGTTTTTATCTATCAAATGCTCAAGTATGGAAGTATGATTAAAATACAATAGATAATTTTCGGTGTGTTCATTTAAACCACCCGGCGAAAGGGAATTAGCCAGCAGTGTTTCTGCACCGCCAATGGTTAATGAGTTAATAACATGAAGTACTTTTTTTTTCATGCCTTACTTTGTTAACACAATTAATGAAAATCCGCCAAATGCCTTTACTGCAAAATCTGGCTTTATTTTATAAAAAAAACGCCGCAAAAGCTGAATGATCTTTCCCGAAAAACTAAGCGCTTTATTATTTACTTCAAAAGAACCCGGAGTATAAAACCAGTCAACAACTTCCTGTCCGGCATCGGTTAAAGTAGCCAGAGCAGTGTCTTTCATAAAATAATGCAGGTGGCCAATCTTATTACGTGCCGATGCAGGGTAATTGGTAAAGATTGCCCAAAGCGACATGTCAAGCGGGATATGATAAATTTTATAAGTTGCTTTTGTGTTGCATTTTCTTACAAAGCCGATATAATCTTCTACATGTTCAAAAACATCAATCATTAAAAGCAGATCGTAAACATTGTTGTTTTGCAAAAGATCTTCCTGAAAAAAATGAAGCCGTTCTTTTTCTCTTGATTGAGCCAGTTTAAAAGCATCAGGGGCAATTTCGTAGCCCGAAAAATCAATATCATTCTCTTTCATCCGTTGCTGAAGCTGACTAAGTATTTCTCCGGCACCGCAACCAATTTCTACAATTGATTTTGGCGTAAGTTTATTGCGGTCTATTAGTTTTAATATCTGGGTAGCCTTCCATGCGGAGTCTTCAACATGCCAGGTTGGGTTTGAGTTTAAATAGCTACTATTATCAGAAATATAATCGTTGGAATTAATCATCTATCTTTTTATTTGTTTTGTTGACCCCTACATTTAATAACGCTTTTGCTAATTGTCTTAAATGCATTTTTTCAAAGCTAAAATGCAAAAACAGGTACTTTACACCAGCAATTTTACCTTTGGTTGTTTGTTGCATACCCAGGTAAATACTTAACATAAAAGTTTTCATTCGCTTATTCCATAACTGCACTTTCTTTACAGGTAAATATTTTTGAGCAAACACGGATATCTCATCAAAAGAAGCCAACTCTACTTTTATTTTGGTATGGTTGAGCGTTGCAGATTGGTTTAAATCATGCTGATGCCAAACCGCAACACTTTTAGAAGAAAGGAGAATATTGCCTATAATGAACAATTTTACCAGTGAATTAAAATCAGTAAAAAGGCAGTCGAAGCTGTAAAAATTCAATTCCATTGCAGCCTTCCTGTTATACATAGTTGCGCAATGTGTAAAATTTAAAATTTCAGGATACTTCAAATAATAATCCTTTCCATCTACCAATATAGTATTTTCATTTGCCCATTTACTAGCGGGAAGCAACGTTGCAATTTTTTTAATATTGTGATTTGCCTGGTAAACTAAAATATGCTCATTAGCTAAGTTGGTAATATCCTCCATTGCTTTACTAACAAAGCCTGAATCTGTAAAGTAATCATCACCATCAAGATTAATAACCCACTCACCGGTAGCATATTTATACAAAGCTTTGCGGTAGTTTTTAACCCGCCCTAAGTTCTGATTGTTTTTATAATACTTAACCCTGGCGTCTTTTAAAAAGGGCTCAATAACCATGTAACTATTATCGGTACTGTTGTCATCAGCAATATTTATCTCCAAATTTTCATAATCCTGCATCAAACAACTTTCAATTGCTTTTGCTATGAAGCTTTCCTGGTTGTATGTAGGTATTTGTATACTTACTTTTGGATACATCATGTTAATTTATTAACAATTTGGAGCAATTCTACTGCCTGGTTATTTCTTGTATATTCCATGATTTTTTTTATATCTCCCTGATAAGAAACTCCTTTTTTTTTCCCCCATTCTTTATAAAGTCGTTTAATTACTTCGCTAACTTCAGAAGAACTATTGCATATGTATCCAGCCTTAGTATAGGATATAAGCTGTTCCAATACATCATTGTCGGATGGTGCAAGCAGAACTGTTCTTTGTACACCCAGGTAATCAAAAATTTTGCCGCTCACTATGCCCGAATATCCCTTCCAACCCATATACAGCAGAACGGATGATTGCCTGAGTAATGCTAATGTTTGTGTATGAGGCTGCCATTCTTTAAATAAAAAATCAATGTTATCATACTTTTTTAAAGCAGATTTATAATTTTCATTAATACCAATAAAACAAACCCGGGCATTGGGTTTATTTTCTTTAAAAAAATTATTTACCCCTTTTAATACGGTATCAATATCCATTTCCGGACTTAAATTACCTGCATATGTTAGTGTGAACTTCCCGTCATTTTCTGGTTGCAACAAAATGTCGGGTAATATTTCATCGTTAAACCCATTATAAATTACATAAATTTTCTTTGAAGTAATTCCGGCTAATATTTTTTTTATAGGATCAGATACCGTGATTAAACAAGATGCATACCGGATATGCCTTTGCAATCGGAGCAGCATAATTTGTTTATAGAGATTCTCCTTGAAAGTCAATTTCTTTTTAAGTACCGCTACTGAAAATAAGTCTCTCATATCGAGTATGTATTTGACCTTTGTTTTCCTGTATATCGCTTTTGATAGCGGTAAAAATAAATAGGGGTTGCAAGTATATATAACCAGATCGATTTTCTTGTCCCTGATAATTTCAAGTATATCCAATTCGAAATTCTCTTCAATAAATTGAATATCGGCATATTTACCAAAAAAATGTTTGTAGTAATTTATTAATCTCAGTAAAACTTTATTTTTTATTTTGTTTTGCTTTTGGTAAGGATATTTTAAATAAGGTATGCTGATCAGTTGCAGGTTATTGGAAGGCTGTTTTAATGATCGTTCATTATTCTCAATGGTTATGTCTTCAATTCCTTTTTCTTTACCTGTCCAGCTCCGGGTTAATACAGTAACCTGGTGATAGTTCGCCAGGTATTCGGCCCAGGATTGTGGTCTCCTGGATGCCACAATGTTATATGGCTCGTAATAGTATGTTACTATAAGTATTTTTTTCACCTGATTTAATTTACAAAGGGCTATTATCGTTAAATAATGTTGCTGCCATCAGTTGCTTCCAGTTTTCATTTTTAAAAATACCTGCTTCACTGGGTACGATTGTTCGTTCTGCTATATTTTTATTAATGATTCCCTGATAAAGTAGAGTACCTTTTGCCGCTACCATCCTTTCCTGCATCGGGGCCTTTTCCATCCAGTCCTTCTGCGGCGGTTCATAACCTATTTTGTCTTTCCGCCAGGTAATTTCCCTTGGTAATTCCTTTGTAAAAGTTTCCCTCATTATCCACTTTGTCCACCCATTTTTTATTTTCATGTGAGGTGGCAAGGTAAAAAGAAATTCAACCAGTTCGTGGTACAAAAAAGGAAGCCTTATCTCCCGGCTAAATGCCATACTGTTTCTATCAGCATACCTAAGTAACTCTTGTAAACCATGTTTTAAAGTGCTATGATATAAACTGTGATTTACTTGGTTAAACTGCTCTGTTCGCTTAAAGGATTCTTTGTGGTATGTATTGTAAAAGGGTTCGCTTACAAAAGGTTCTTTTTTATACTTAAGCGAATGATACCATTTACGCAGCAACGGTGTGTAATTTCCAATGGATGCCTTTAACCGGTTGACCGGTGAGCCTACGAGATTTACATTTACGGCACTGTTGGCATGCATATTAATATAGGCATCAATTTCTTTTTTATACAACCCCTTGTTCTGCCTTTTTAGTTCGGCAAAATATTGCGGGTAATAGCCGTGATATCCTGCAAGCACTTCATCAGCACCTTGTCCATCAAGTAAAACAGTTACGTTATTTTCTTTGGCCAATTGCATTACACAATATTGCACATAAATGCTGGCGCTGCCATAGGGCTCTTCCTGGTGCCAGGATAATTTTTCTAAGTTATTTATCAGTCCTTCGTCTTCCGGCGTAATAAAATGAGGCGATACGTTTGTTTTGCCGATCACATAATCCATATATTTCCGCTCATCCTTAACAAAGCCCGGAAACACAGCGGAAAAAGTATCTTGCTGCTGGTTAGTTCCTTTTTTAAGTTCGTCAATTACAGTAACCACCAGGCTACTGTCCAGCCCGCCACTTAAACTGCTGCCAACAGTAACATCGCTCCGTAACCTTCGCTGTACAGATGTATAAAACAATTCATGAAATTTTTCTTTTGCCGCCTCAATGCTGATGTTGTGATCAGCATTTTTCCAGTCAATATCATAATATTGCCTGATCGTCATTTTGCAATGGGCAACCGAAAGTTTGATATAATGACTATGCGGCAACCTTGTACAGTTCTCATAAAAAGTCTCACTGATATCCTCGGGGTTTTCAAGAAATCCATCGCTTAAATAATTATAGAGCATCCGGTTGCTTACTTTTTTTTCTATACCCGCTGCCCAAAGGCATTTCATTTCGCTGCCAAATAAAAAATGTTTACCTGGTACATAATTATAAAAGAAAGGTTTTTCGCCAAAGCGATCTCTTGCCGCAAAAATTTCATTTTCCCTTTCATCATAAATTACAAAAGAGAACATGCCATCCAGCAATTGCAAACATTTTTCTTTATCACGTTCGTATAATGCCAGTAAAACCTCTGTATCACTTGCAGTTGCAAATTTATATCCCTGCTTTAAAAGAGTTTCTTTAAGTTCCAGGTAATTATAAATTTCTCCATTAAAAACCATGCTGTATCTGCCAAAGTAATGCATGGGCTGATCAGCTTCATTGCTAAGGTCAATAATTGATAAACGCCTGTGGCCAAGGCCTACGTTTCCATTGTCACTTATCCAGTGCCCTTCGCCATCAGGGCCACGATGGGCAATAATATCTGTCATTTTTTTTAACCGCTGTAGATTAATTTCATTATTATCAACAGCAATTATTCCTGCAATGCCACACATAATTTAAAGTTCAGCTTTTATTAAAATACCTTTTCTCTTTTTAAAATTTTCCAGGACCATACACAGTTTCGATCTATGCGCCACAAAAACAAACGCAATCAAAACAAATGCTGTTATCCCTTTAACAGTAATTTGTACAGCCAGGTTATCAAAACTAATAAACCTTATCAGAACCACGACCAGCGCCATCACCAAGATAGCTAAAACAGCTTCTACGTATTTATAAGGTATGGGATACACTTTTTGTCCTTTGTAAAAAAGATAAGCAGGAACAAAAAGTTGTGCCAGTACCGTTGCAATAGCCGAACCCTCTTTCCCATATTGCGGAATCAATACTATATCGAGTATGATCGTAATTACTGTAGCCACCAGCATAGCGATACCATATGGTGCGGTAACTTTTGCTATGGAAATACCAATACTAGCGATATAAGTAAACCCAATTAAAACAAGATTATAGGCTAAAATTCCACCAACCCATGCGGAGCCATAATAAGCGGGCGAAGTAAGCAGCAATAACAGTTCCGGTGCAAACAACAGCAGCAATGCTGCAAGTAAGCCCATAAAATAAGCAAATAGTAAAAACACATTTGCATAAACCCTTTTAGCATTTTCTTCATTCATAATTGAAAAGGCAAATGGCCCCCACGCCTGCTGAAATGCCCCAGTAAACAATCCAATACCGGCTGCCAGGCTGGCGCCAATACCAAACAAGCCCACTTCAGCCTTATCTTTAAAATATGCCAAAAAATAAGAGTCGGTACTGTTAAGCAACCAATAAGCTATTGCAGCCGGAATAAAAGGCAAGGCATATTTCAGCATAAGTTTTAAACGTGCTTTACTAAAATATATGAAACTTAACCATCCACGCATTTGTTGTATTGCAACTAAACTGAAGATAGAGGAAGATATGGCCAATGCAGCAAATACCCCGATGATATGCCATTTTAAGATGATTACAAAAAGAATAGTAAGGCCAATGGTAACCATTGTTTGTGCAAAGGAAAATACTACAGTGGCAACGGCCTTGCGGTGTACCCGGTACCAGTTACTGATAATGGAAGGCATCATATTGGTAACCAAACAAATTGCAGGCAGTATAAAATAAACGGGTTTCCCTCCTTCTTTAAAAAATGTTTGTACCAGGTACGGGCTTAATATAATTACAATAGCAGCAACGCCTGCAGACAGTATGAATTGAAACCAAATCCAGGTGCCAAATGTTTTTTTATGGTCTTCCTGCTCTGTACTATCAAAAAACCACCTGCCAGCCGCAGTATCCAAAGCACATACCACCATTAACCCCAATAAAAAAAATGTGGTGTTAATAAGATTAATAATTCCGTAATCTTCAGGTACAAAAATGCGGGTGTAAATAGGTATTAAAAAAATGCCGATCATCCTGGTAACAATCCCTGATAATCCATAGATCAAAGAATCGCCAGCTAATTGTTTAAGTTGCTTAAGCATTTTTTTCGTCCTTTGTCATAAAAGCTGATCGATATGTATTTGCCAAATAGTTTGCAATTTTATCTACATCAAAATAATTCTCCGCAAAACTCCTGCTTTGTTTACCAATATCATGCCTCATCTGCGGGTGCGTGATGAGCTTTATTAATTGTTCTCTTAAATTATCTGGGTTGGTATTTATAACCGGGCATTCCAACGGGAGACCTCCTTCAAAAACCTCTTGCATAATATAACACATTACGGGCTTGCCCATTGCCATTGCTTCCATAGTAGCCGCTCCATAAGAACCGACAATGATCTGATCCAGGTAAATATCTGCTTTCGACATAATCTCAAGAACCTCTTCCCGTTTCATGTCATGCAACAAAACAAATTCAAAATCATACAATTTTTTTAATTCATTTATTATTGGAACAATCAAATTAGAGCCTTTACAAATTTTAGCGGTTGGAGAATGTACAATTAATGGTCTGTTCGTATTTATAGATGGAAATGAAGCTGTGAATTTTTTAACATCTAACCTTAAATAGGAAGGATATGTTTTTTGGAAAATTTCTTTTTGAACATAGATATTCATTTCAGGAATTATTAAGGGTATTGCACCGGCTTGCTGAAAAACTTTTTGTAATGCCAGAGAACCGGTACGACTTTCCATTTTACTATACTCATACCCATGATCAAATACCTGCGCATAGAATGGATTAATTTTTTTACAGACATCGGGTATCCTTATCTCGGAGCCAACCCATTCAACAAAAAGTAATTTTCCAGAATTAGTAATCCATTCTAAGTCTTTCTTATCTGGAAAAACCGGACCCCAATGATAATGAAAAACATCAGCCCATTTAAACAGATTATTTAATTTTCTTTTAAAGGTAAGTTTATGCCACAACCATTTAAATGGTTTTCGTTTTGTTATACCAAGAGGCAAAAAAATTGTATTCGCTTTTACTGCCTGATATTTATGCAAATCAATGGTAAGACATTTGGCATAAACTCCATCAATTTTGTTTAATGCTTCTGCAGTTATTGCAGGCATCGATGCCATATTATAAGGTAAAATCAACACATTCATTTTTGCAACATGATTTTATAGAAACAATTTTTTCTCCATTGATCTACCTCTATAATTTCAGACTCAGTAATAGCCAAACCAGCCAATGGCAAGTAACTTTTGAACTCGTCGATTGAAAACCTTCTAAAATGAAAAGGATCTTCTGCCCCTTCAGGAATTTGAAGCTTGCTGTACCATTCAGGACTTACAGTTGGTTTTGGTGTGTTTTTATCTTTCTCTCCCAGCCATATGCAGATCTCTCCACTTTTTTTCATTACTCTTTTCGCTTCCTTTAGAGCTACTACCGGATCTATAAAATGGTCCAGAGAAGTAACAAACAATACCTGGTCAAAAAGTTCATCTTTAAAAGGCAAATATTCTCCCAGTGCTTCTACAAAAGCAAAATCTCTTGGTTGGTCACCTTTTAAAGGATCTATGCCTACAAAAAAAACATTCTCTTTTTCATTATACTCTATATGAGTTGGACATTTTTGAGGTCCCACTCCAATGTCAAGCACAGTTCCATGGAAGTTGCAGAACTTTCCAAAATCTAAAAAATCTTTTCTGGGGCCTATTCCTAAATTTTTTGAAGCGTCATTTTTATAAGTAGTTGCACCATTCTCTTGCAGAACATTCCACGAATTCCATTTATCATTATCAAATATTTCTAAGTTTTTAGGTATGAAATTCCAGAAATTTCCTTCCCCCTCCTTTTGATACACCTCATTATTTTCTGTTACCAGGGTTTGGTTAACAAATGTCAAAGGAGTTTTTTGTTCAGGACAAACAAACCAATCGAGTGGAATTTCCATATTCTTATCAGCAAAATCTGCTCCATTAACTTCGTCAGTGTTTAAATTACTATGCATAAATATTTATTTTATTTTTTAATAACCCTGTTGTCATTGCAAGATTTAGAAATTAATCTCCACCCTAACAAAATCATTTATCTATAATTTACCTTTAACCGTTATCCCATAGTAATCCACACACTCATGCGTAATTTGTAACCCATTTTCAATAAACCATTTTCTTACTTCTGTTATAGTGTGCCTTGTACAATCCTGCGGATGATACCAGTCATAATTGATCACTGCATTGTCTTCAAAACTGAATTCATTGTTCCAGAATATTTTGGCAAAAAAGTGGTAGATAAATCGCTGGAGGTCATATTCGCCTTCGGGGATCTGCAGCACATCAACCGCAGGGATCTGCAATTTTATATTTTGTTCCGATAAGGCTCTGCCTAATTCAGTGATCTGTCTGCATTGAGTCATGGCTGTTTCATAATCCATGCCGGCTATTTTTTCTCTCACATAATCATCTACAAATTCCCGTGCGGGAGCTTTTTGTTTATACACATAGATCGCAATCTCTCCATCCTTTTCCAGAAGTTTCACCAGGTTATCAAAACCTTTACGTGCATTACCGGTATGGTGTAACACTTCCTGGCAATAAATAAAATCAAATTTGCCAAGTTCTGTCAGATCATCTAACAGGTTTTTTGTGTAAAAATTTACATTTTTATATTGTTCGAGGTTCTTTGCTGCTACATCGGCAGCTGTAAGATCAATGCCCACCACTTTTGTAGTATCGGGGTTTGAATAATTTCTCAATAAAGCTGTTACCCTGCCATTACCACATCCGGCATCCAGTATCTTTTTCTTTGTTTTAAGATATTCCCTGAGCGCTTCTCCATCTTCAAAACCATTCCTTGTTGTTATCCATTTAAAGATATCAGAATCAGGATCGAGTGTATTGTCAAAAGCAAGGCCTGTATTCTTATGCCACTTATCGCTAAAACTTTTTGCTGTATTGGTATCTGCCATTTTTTAAAATTATATTAATGTTTTAATCCCTTGCGAAAATTGTATGGAAGGTTTACACAGTAAATTATTCATTTGTGAAATGTCGCCCATTAAATGATTGGCTTCCTTTTCTTCAATATAGAATTGAGGTTTTTTATCTATAGCAGTTCCGATCATTTCACAAATTTCTCTTAAACTCAAAACCCCGGGGCCGCCTGCATTTATTGTATGGCTGCCCTGTAAATCAAGGGCCGCCTTTATGGCATTCGCTGCATCTGAAGCATGTAAAGGATTTATTTTAATGCCATGATTTCCGGACAATGTTATCGGATTCCCCTGCTGTACATTATTAACCAACCTCGGAATCAACATATCTTTTCGCTGTCCTTTTCCATACACAAAAAAGAACCTTAGCTGCTGTACATCAAGCAAAGAAGTATAATTATTTAGGATAACTTCGCTGCAATGCTTGGTACCCAGATAAAAGCCCATTTCCTTTTTATAAACAATTTCGTTTTCTTCAGTAAATGCTTTATCGCTGTTGCCATAAATACCGGCAGATGATGCATAGATAAATTTTTTAACCCCGGTCTTTACGGCAAAATCAATAAGTTTTAAAGTACTAACTGTGTTGGTAAAAAAAACGGGAACTGCTTTACCTGGGAAATCCCTGAAATGCTCATCCTGGGCCAGGTGAATAATAGCATCCATGTTTTCAGGCAATGCCTCTGTTGACCAATCTTTTGAAAAATCAATATTGAAGTTATTCTTACCGGTAATTTTACCTGAAACAGTAAAAAGCTCATGCTCCTTTTCAAGCAATGGTACTACATGAGAACCTATCAGCCCTCCGGCTCCTGTAATCAAAATCCTCATGTCAAATTTTTTCGTTGTTAAGAAATAATCTGCACCACCATTCAAAATTCATAAAACTCCATATCAGTAAACGATGGTTCACTCCTTTATTACAATGCTCATCTACAATCTGTCTTACATAATCAGGATTAATAAATTCGGCACTGGCAATATTTTTACCCAGCAATAACTCTTTTACATACTGTGCATTTTCGCCACGGTACCAGCTTTCGTCCGGCGCACTAAATCCTTGTTTTTTTCGGTTTACAATTTTTTCCGGAAGAATATGACTCATTGCATTACGCAGCACATTTTTACCATCATCGTATTGTTGAAACAGTTTGTGCTTATTACCTGCAAGATTTTCGTCAATGCGTTTCATATTCTCCAGGTTGGCCAATTTATATTTAACCGGAATTTTTTGTGCAAAATTTACCAGTTCATTATCCAGAAATGGGAAGCGTTCTTCCAGGCCGTTTGCCATAGCTAATTTATCTCCCACAAGCAGCAGCCCTGGTAAAAATGTTTTTATTTCAAAGTATAAACTGTTTTGGATATGCTCTTCGGGAGTACTGTATTTTAAATTTTTATTGAAAGTAAATACTCTTTCGAAAACCTTGCGTGGTGCATTAAAGTCTATCTGCGCCTGTATATGCGGCTGAAACAAGCTGGGTTTGTCTTTATCTGCTACCAACCGTTGCCAGAAACCATAGTAATTATCAAAAAACTGAGGTGCGTCAAGCGATTTAAAAACCCGGTAGTAGCGCCAGGGGTAACCACCATACAATTCATCGCCGCCCGTACCCTGCAAACATACTTTTACAAATTTACTTGCCAGCCTGCTGATGTAATAATTAGGATAACTCATACCAACCCTAAGATCTTCCAGGTGCCATACAACCCTTGGTAAACTCCAGCGGATATCACCTGCATTAAGAACCTGTTCGTAATGCTCAGACTTAATAAAATTGGCTGTTAGTTCTGCATCCACTCTTTCATCAAATCCTGTTTCGGTACCTAATACTTCGCTCATTTCAAAGCCTGCAGTAAAGGTGTACATCCTATCCACATGTTTACTGGCCAATACACTTAATGAACCACTATCCATACCACCACTTAAATAACTGCCCACAGGAACATCTGCAATCATCTGCCGCTTAACAGCATTGGTTAACAACCTTTCTGTTTCGCTGCTGGCTTCTTCTGCCGTCATGGTATTATCTGGTTCTGTAAAATTATAATCCCACCAGGAGTGATGCCCAAAGTCCGGTTCATCAATACTGATTTTAATTGTATTTGCCGGAGGCAACATGGTTACTCCTTTAAATAAAGTATGATAGGCAAATAAATTCTGAAAAGTAAAATATTCATTCAAAGCAACAGGGTTTAGCTCCACTTTAAAAGAGGGGTGCTGCATAAATGCTTTTATTTCGGATGCAAATAAAAACACAGAACCCTGTTGAAAATAATACAATGGCTTTACACCAAATCTATCACGGCTTAACCACAATTCTTTTTTAGTTTTATGCCAGGCAGCAATGGCAAACATGCCATCTAAACGTTCAAAAAACGAAGGCCCATATTCAGCCAATCCTTCTGCAATTACCTCTGTATCGCTTGTAGATTTAAAAGAGTGACCTATTGATTGCAGCTCTTTTTTAAGCGCAGGAAAATTATAAATACAACCATTAAATACGATAGTCCATTCACCATCACCAGACAACATAGGCTGGGCTGCATTTGAAGAAACATCAATTATAGCAAGCCTTCTGTGGCCAAGACCAACATATTCATCAATAAAAACACCTTCGCCATCAGGACCTCTGTGTGCAATGGCATTTGTCATTGACTTTAAAGACCGGGCTGATATCGGTTCTTTATTAAAATTAAATATGCCGGCTATACCACACATTTTATATCCCTTTATTTTTTTTCCGCCAATCGATCAATTTATGTAAACCGTCTTCGAGTGAGCAGTTGTATTTAAAGCCCAGTTGCCTCTCTGCTTTCTCCCTGCTGCCGATGCGGTTTTGCACCAATGCGCGGGCATCATCATCACTATAGGGTTTATAAGTAACTTTCAGATCGCTGTTTTTTATACGGAGTATTGTATCACACAATTCTTTGATGGAAGTCTGGATTTCAGTACCTACATTATTAAAACCAATTGACGTTTCTGATTTCATTGCCTGGATATTACATCTTGCTGCATCCTCTACATAAATAAAATCATAGGCCTGCGAACCATCGCCGTT
>JBBQEA010000080.1:0-19975 GCA_038320245.1 Chitinophagales bacterium
TATCTGTTATCGGTAAATATTCTCCACGGCCTGCGGCAGCCATTTTTTCAGGACTAAGGCCATACTGTTTTTCCAGAATACGCACAACTGATGTGGCACGTTTTACACTTAGGTCCCAGTTATCCACCAGTACAGCATTACCTTTAAAAGGAACGTTGTCTGTATGACCTTCTACCATAAATTCAATTTCAGGTTGGTTTTTTAGTACCAATGCAACTTTGCCCAGTACCTCTTTTGCCCTGTCGGCTACAACATAACTACCACTTTTAAATAGGAGCTTGTCAGAAATATCTATGTACACAACGCCCTTATCTACTTTAATGTTGATGTCTTTATCATCCAGGTTACCGATGGCGCCTTTTAAATTTGTAACCAGGGCAAGGTTTAGGGAATCTTTTCTGTTAAGTGCAGTCTGAAGACCTTGAATGTAAGAATCCTTTGCTCCAATATTATCCAGCGATTTCTTAATACTCTCCGCCTGTGACGAACTGATAACAGATAAACTTTCAAGTTGCTTTAAAGCTTGTGAATTATTTGCATTTAAATAATCAACCTGCTTTTTAAGATTGGCTATTTCATTTTCTAATGCTGCCTTTTTTATGGCGCCCTCATTTGTAAGGTCGTTACATTCTTTAAGCTGGCTTTGCAGTTTGCTATATTCTCCCTGCAGCTCAATGTACTTTACCTGTTCACTTTTGTAAATTTTCTTGCTTACGCAGGCGCTCATAAATAATACTGCGATCGAACTCATTAATACAATTTGCTTCATCATAAGATTGTTTTTTAAATTAATTGCAAAGGTACTGCCTGAATTTTTTTTGAGGCAATTATTACAATGATTTTTCTGATAAATTAATTTCTATGGAACAATCAACAAAGAAAAGTTCCAGCTGTATAGTTTGCATATACTTTCAAATTTTATACCGGTAGTTTATTCAACGAAAAAATACTTTGAAAAAGCATATTGAAATCTTTTGGGAAAAAATTTCCACGTAAGGTTAAAGAAGTTCGGCAATAAAAAAAACTATTTCGTCCAGGCCTTTCTTAAAAACCTTAACCAGTTGCCATACATCATATTTTCAATATCTGCAGGAACATACCCTCTTGCCAAAAACATAGCTGGAAGCTTTTGTAAATCTGCAATGGTATCAAGGTCGTAAGGAGATTGTTCTTTACCAAAAGCGCCATCCAAATCTGTACCCATACCTACATGAAACGTATTACCCGCCAACTGACAAATATGATCGATATGATCAATAATTTGGTTCAACCCACAATTCATTTGTGTTGGAGTTGATGTTCCTCGTTGCCAGTCAGGCACTATCATCCAGGCGTCAAAAGCAGCTCCAATCACTGCATCTTTTTGTATCAATATGCGTAACTGTTCATCACTAAACTGGCGGTTATGATTTACCAACGCCCTGCAATTATTATGACTTGCCCATATTGGTCCGTCATACAATTCCATGGCATCCCAAAAAGCATCGTCACACAAATGGGTAGCATCTAGAATCATATCCAGGTGCTGCATTTCTTTTAATAATGCCCGGCCATCAGCATTTAATTTACCAGTTGAATCGGTACCGTTGGCATACCTGCCCGGGCCATAGTGGGCGGGGCCAACAGCTCGAAGCCCATTGCTGTAAGCTGTATGTAAATGATCCAGTGTTACCAGTGAATCAGCACCTTCAAGGCTTAGGATAAAACCGATCGGCTTGTTGTTATTATCGCTGTTATTATTCCATAAAAGCAGGTGTTGTTCAAGTGAGGTAATATCTTTTATCATAACCATTTCGCCTGCTGCTTCCATGGCTTTGTACCAGGATAGTTGGCCCTGCGTTTGTGCCCATGCCTGCTCTGCAGAATGCCAGCCGGGAAGGCTATTATCCGGTGCCACATATCTTGCAATCTGCGTAGCAACTACCAATCCGATATTTCCTTTTCTAAGTTCGGGAAATGAAACGGTGCCATTACCCCGGTCTGGCTTATCGGTAAGTCCGGCTTCCCTTTGCCGAATCTTTTCGATAGGCTGGCGCAGGTCACGGTTCCATTCCATGGCATTCATACTAAGATCGAGGTGAGCATCTATTGTAAACATCTATGTCAAATTAAATAGTAATCGATCGGTCTCTTGCCACTACTTTCCATGTGGTGGTTATCAACTGTTGTTGGGCAACCTGCATCCTTTCATACAATGCAACGGTAGGACAAATGTGCCAGGGTATTGCATACAATACGTCTCCCGGTTGTGCATTATGCGGCGTTGCAGATTTTACCAGCATGTGTTCTTCACTTTGCCCAATGATTGTTAACCCTGTAGCATTCAAAAAATGAACCCGTGGCTGTGGATTTTCTGCCGCTACAGATTTATGACCAAGGTCAAGACAAAAAGTAACTTCATCAATTATGCTGATAACCCTTGTGATGAGTACTGCAGCACACACAAAAGCCTGATCCGGAAAATTGGTGGAATAGCCCCAGTCCCAAAATACAAAAGTACCCGGACTGCATTCAATATTTTTTCTTTTGGCATGCATTGGAAAAGAAGGCGAACCTCCCACAACAAAAATTAATGGGGTTGATAAAAGGTTTTTAATTTGATCAGCCACGAGTAATAATTTTTCGAAAGCAGCATCCGCATTTTTTTGACGAAGCACAATGTTCGTGTCGGTTACATGCCCATCATACATGTGAAGCCCTTTCAGTTCCAGATTGGCATGTTGCAAAATTATTTTAGCAAAATCCGCTGCAGCAGCAGGTTGTACCCCTGTACGGTTCATGCCTACATTTAAATCTATAAAAACATTGGCTGTAAAAGCAGTCGATGCAAACATGGCGTTGATTGATGTAGCAATTGTTGCATCATCTACCAAGCAACTAAATTTTGTTGCCGGATATTGCTGCACCAAATTCAGCAACCGCTTTATTTTTGGACCAACCGGTTGATAGGCAAGCAACACATCAGGGGCATTGATCAGCGCCAGCATTTCTGCTTCAGCAATGGTTGCACATTTAAATTTAGTGATACCTTCAGCCAGCATCATACTGCATACTTCGCTTGTTTTATTGGTTTTTACATGTGGCCTTAAACAGGAAACATCTTCCACCATTTTAATAGCTAACTGAATATTCTGCCTAACCCTTTCTTCATGTAAAATAAGTGCAGGCGAATCGATGGTTTCAATGTTTTTTATTTCGTACCAACTCATCAGAAAAAAAATTTTAAATACAGTCAGGAATGCAATTCAAACAATGCCTCAATTTCCACAGGGATATTGCCGGGCAGAGAACCCATGCCTACAGCGCTTCTTACGCCAACACCATTATCGGTACCCCAAATTTTTGCGAACAATTCACTACAGCCATTTATGACAAAAGGATGATTTTCAAACTCAGGAACACAGCCTACCATACCCAATACTTTGATAACTCTTTTTACCTTATCCAGCGAACCAAGGGTTGCTTTTAACGTAGCTAATATTGCAAGACCAACCTGTTGAGCAGCAAGTTTTCCAGCTTCATCATCCATATCAAACCCTAAACGGCCTCTTATCAATGAACCATCAGTTTTAACAGGTCCATGGCCGGAAACATAGCAATGGTTGCCATCAACGAGGCAGGGTTTATAAACACCAACCGGCTTGGGTGCAGGTGGAAGACTAAGCCCCAATGCTGCAAAATTTTCCTCAGGAGTCATGTATTGTTATTTTATAAAACTATAAATAATGAAGACACCAATCAGCCCAACAACAGAAACAATTGTTTCCATTACCGACCAGGTTTTAAGGGTGTCTTTAAATGATAAATTAAAATACTCTTTAAACATCCAGAAGCCGGGATCATTCACATGCGAAAACATCAGGCTGCCGGCACCCGTTGCCAACACCATCAGGTTGGGATCTATTCCGGATGTTGCAATCATCGGTGCAATAATACCAGCAGTCGTAAGTCCGGCTACAGTAGAAGAACCCAATGCTACCCTGATAACTGCACTGATGCCCCATGCAGCCAGCAGTGGATGTACTTTCATCTTCAACAATCCACCTGCGATGGCAGTGCTGGTACCCGTATCTGTCAGCACTTCTTTTAAAGCCCCGGCACCTCCAATAATAAAAAGAATCAACGCAATATCTTTTACGCCTTCGCCAATAATCGTCATTACGTCTTTTGTCTTTGTACCTCTTTTTAGTCCCAGCACGTAAATGGCATATAATACAGCAATCAGCATGGCAATAACCGGTTCGCCCATTGCCATTATTATTGTAGTAAATATATTTTCGTGATGAATAAACAAACGTACAATCGTTGCAACACTTATTAGCAGCACTGGTAAAAAAGAAGCTACAATACTATTGAAAAGACTGGGTAAAGCTTCCTCCGGCAAGGGCTTAGCAGCAAAAGTTTCCAAAGGTTTGGCTGTATATTTTTTTAAGGTTTGTGCAAACAAAGGCCCACCAATCAAGATGGCCGGAATGGCAATGAGGAAGCCATAAAATAAAGTTACGCCCATATCCGCATGGTACTGTGCAACCAATGCCGTGGGCGACGGATGCGGTGGCAGATAACCATGAGTAACCGACAAAGCTGCCAACATCGGCAGCCCGATGTAAACTGCGGATATATTGTATTTGTAAGAAATAGTAATGATTAATGGAACCAACAAAACAAAACCAACGCCGTAAAACAGTGGAATACCAATGAGGAAGGCAGTTAGTACCAATGCCCACAGCAGGTATTTTTGTCCAAAGGCTTTTACAAGGCTGGTAGCAATTTGCTGGGCTGCACCACTCGTTGCAATCAGTTTACCCAACATGGCACCAAGCCCAAGAATGATAGTAAGTGACCCCAACAAATCACCCATACCTTTTTGAATGGCTGAAACTGTATGGGAAATATCCATTCCGTTGGCAACGCCAATAAATAAACTAATCAAAATAAAAGCCAGGAATGCATTCAGCTGAAACCTTGCAATCAGCAGGATTAACAGCAGGATTCCAGCAAGCAATATAATGATTGGCATTCGTTGTTATTGGTTAGCAGTTATCAATTAAATGGCATTAAATAAATGCATTAAACTGATGGGTTATAAAAGTTTAAAGCTAATTTAATTTTTATAATGAAGTGATGTTGATTTCAATAAGATTTATAGAAGCAAGGATAAAAATAATTGCGGTAGCAGACTTTCGTCTTAAACCCACAAGAACAAATTGCTTTGGCTGCAGGGCAAACCTTATTGTTGTAAAACCAGCCTGAATGTTAGCTAATGCTATAAAATATTTTTAAGTCGTAGATATTGCAGCAGCATAATCGTTTTACCGTCTTTAATTTCGCCGGCATCAATCATTTGTAATGTTTTCTCAAAGGGAATTTCCAGCACTTCAATGTTTTCTTGTTCATGCTCAAGTCCGCCGCCATCGTTAACTTTCATGGTACTGGAATATTCCGCTATAAAAAAATAAAGCATTTCAGTTACGGAGCCCGGCGACATATAGGCTTCAAATATTTTTTTAACAGCCGAAATTTTATAGCCTGTTTCTTCGGCTGTTTCCCGCAAAATACATGCTTCAGCATTGTCCTTATCTAATAAACCGGCACAGCTTTCAATTAACATCCCGCTGTCGTTGCCGTTTATATAGGTAGGCAGCCGGAATTGCCGGGTAAGAATAACCGATTTTGTATCTCTATTGTACAACAAAATGGTAGCGCCATTTCCTCTGTCATATGCCTCCCGGCTATGGGTTTGCCAGGCTCCATCCTTCATCAAATAGTCGTAGGTTATTTTTCGGAGCGTATACCAGTTGTCAGATAATATCTCTGTCTTTTGAATTTTAATGTTGTTGTTCTGCATCGGGAATGTCATCTATATTAAAATAAACTTTTAAACCTCTTTCTGTAGCAACTCTTACATCTTCATCGGCGCCTTTAGAAGCACCTTCAATCCTGAGTATTGCATCACATTTTTCCAGGATACTGTGTGCAACCGGGTATTGTATTTTCTGCCATGCTTCGTCACCGGGTTTGGTTGAGCCTGCAAGTTGAATGAGTGGTAAGGCAACCCATTCACCAATCATTGGAGTATGACCTTTTCTGAACAATGGTAGGGCAACGGATTCGAGCCTGCTTAAATTTTGCTGCATTAATTGAGGATCGTCATTTGTACCACTTCTGTAGGGGTCCGGCAATAAGTATCATCATAATTTTAGAACAGTTTTAATTACAAAAATTGGTTGTCTGCATATTATCAACAACCTCTTTTACAGGAGCGGTAAAAGAAAGCAGGACAACTAAAGTTGCGAAAGCAATAATCCAATAAATTAATTTTGAAAAAGCACTCCGTTATTTACATAATAATGAAACGCCGTGCCACCGCTAAAAGTCCAGTTGTTGGCATCAAAACTTCCATTGCCTGTAAGGCTTCCTGTAATTTTGTATGCTTTTACAGCCAATGAACTTCGGTTCCAGGTGAGTGGTGATAGGTTTACACAGGTTTCCGGTGCCAGGTTTTCATTTTGCAAAAAATAAGCCTGGTTAATTCCATAAACTTTTCCTGCTCCTGCCTGGTCTATACAAACTGCAGTTTGTTCATCAATGCCAATGCCCTTGATACTGCCATAATTAAAATCCTTCATCATCCTTGCAAGAAATGTTATGTGCCTGCCTTGACGGTCACGTTGTGAGTAGTGAGAATCAGTGATGGTATTTTGTAGTAAGGAGGATGCAATAAAATCATTTTGCCCCAATGTAACATTTGCATTATAAGGATTGCTTAAAGCTTGCGCAGATGTTACGCTGGTGCCTGTTTGGGCTGAATAATAAACGCTCCCCATAATTGCAAGCCCGGCACTGGTGCCACCTACTGTTACTTTTTTTGTATTGATTAAATAATTGATCGCATCTTCAGTAGCAGAATTCTTCCAGTAATTTACATAATCCCATTGATCGCCACCTGCTATAAAAAGTGCTTCTGCATTGCGGATTTTTTGAGTTACACTGGCGAGATTGGCTTTAACCCTGCTATCGATAATAATGGTTTCAACAGAGTTAACAGCAGTCATATTGTACATATAACTATTGTATCCATTAGAACCTGTTGAACGTATCACCACCACATCGCCACCTGCGGCGTTTTGTAAAAACCACTTAATGGCTGCATCTACATCTGTACCTCCGCCCATTAATATTAAGCCACCTGTAGCATTGGTTGTAACATCGGCTGCATCACCGGTTAAATAGGTTACAACTGTAGTAGCGGGTTTTAAAGTAGTATTATCTTTCTTTATTGTTTCACTAATGCTATCAGGTAGGATAACATTCCTTTTTGAGCAGCCAAAAAAAAATGTAATTGATACAAACAATACCAACATTGTTGATAATTCCTTTTTCATAAATTAAAATTTATTAAGTTAATGATAAATCAAATGTATGTTTTATCATTAATACAATAACGGGAACCATATATAATAAATTTTGAAGTTACTATTTCACCTTATTTTTGTGATTGAAACTTGGCCTTGTTACAGTTTTAACGTTCCAGAATGTTCTTTGGCAAAATAATTGCCACATTCACCAGCATAAATAACTTAAAGTATATGAAAAGTAAAAATTCATTGTTTAAAAAGACAGGCCTGGCAATTATTTCATCGTTCTTATTATTAATTGCCACAAATGCTGATGCCCAAAAAAGTATATATAAAGTGATCCCTGGATCTGGTCCTAAAAAAACAACTAAACAGGGTTTACCATCTATTGATAAGGGCAAAAGTGATACAACAGATGAGATTGGTGCTTACACCGTACGACGCAGGCATTTACCACCCGGACATGCCAAGAAAATTTATGGTGGCGCTGCTAAAGATTATGCTCCCGGCCAAATGAAGAAGAGGTATAAGAAAGATAGTAAACACAGCCAACATAAAAAGCATTGGGACAACAAACGTGACAACGACGAAAGAAAAGAAAAGAAAAATCACGAAGACTAGATCATCGACAACTTAGTAATTAAAATAAAAATCCCGTAAAATATTTTATGGGATTTTTATTTTAAAATTGATGCCCCAATGCCCGCAAAGGAAATTAAAGCGCTATACTAAACAGCCGTAACAAATTCAGTAAAATTTTATAGATAATGCCTTTGGGAAATATTGGATAAACCCGTTAAAAAAAATAACCAAGTCTTAAATTAACCAGGCCTACTGTACCATTTTTATCGTAGCCATCATAAGACGCTCCGATCTCTAAATTTGGACTGATTGCATAACCTGCACCAAACGAATAAGCTGTAGAAGTAATACTATTGCCCGGGCTGGAAATAAAGCCCGCCCCAATTTTGGCAGCTAGATAAAATTCATTAACAGGATAATATCTTAATCCTACTCTTATTGGAACAATGTTAGTTGTAGATGCCCCGTTTTTGCCAAACAATGCAGTGTAACCAATGTCTCCTGTAACAGCAGCAGCTTTTGAAATTTTGTAAAGCGCCATAAAATCTGCTCCTACGGCCATCGATGATCCACTTAAATTATGTGCTGGTATACCAATATCTAACCCAACTCCAAATATAAGGTCAGATTGTTGCGCCTTTACTGCAATAGCAGTAAAAAGAATTGTTGTTGCTACTAATAGCTTTTTCATCCTGTAATTTTTTAGTGTAAGAAAAATATGGAGTATCTGATACCCCGATAAAACAAAAATGATTAGAATTTTTTGGAAACAAATACAAAAGCACATTACGGTATTGATCCCAAACGTTGTAAGCAAATATCAGCGTTGTATATGCAATATCCATTCCACTTTGAATTTGCGAAAACAGTCTGATTAAAAGTACAAAGTGCTCATCAGGAAAATATCATTAGCGGGGCACTTACGCCACCAACAAAGTTTATGTATTCAGATTACAGGGACCAGCAAAACAATTAATATTTTTTTAAAATTACAAGAGGGAATGCTACAAGATAAAAACAATATTTTATTAGACTTTTCTGTTCAGGATTAATATCAGCTCAACCCATATATTCGTCCACCGCAAGTTCTGGAGCATACCGTATAATTTGATAATTTTTATGCTTAAGTTTGAACCATGGCAAAAATTTTCATCAACTTCCGGGGTGGTATCATTGTACCCGAAATTCTACACAATATTTTATTGGAAGTAAATAAATTAAAAGTCAGAGAAGTTCGTTTTGGATTGCGGCAACAGTTACTGATAGATATGGAATTGTATAACGTAACTGCTTTTATCGAAGCGCTGGATAAATTGGAAATTGCTTACGAGGTAGACAGTTTTAATAATCCCAACATCTGCAGTTCCTATCCTGCAGAAGATGTGTTTACCCGTGATAGCTGGTTAAGTGAAGCCATTTATAAAGGGATTTTTGAATCGATTGATTTTACACCTCATTTAAAAATAAATATCTGTGATAACAACCAAAGTATTACGCCGATACTAACCGGAAATATCAACTGGATGGCATCAACTTCTATTGAAAATCACTGGCATTTAATTATCCGTTTTCCTAAAACAAATGTTATTTACGAATGGAATATGCTTTGCCCAACGGAAAATATAAGTTCCATTTCAAAAAACATTGAATCAGTAATTTTAGAACATCCAGATAAGTTTGTAGACAATGAAGCCGCAAGTGGAGATGATTTGTTTGCGCTTTTTAAAATAGCAAACTATAAAGTAATTCCTGCAGAAAGCCCTGCAGTACTACCCCAGTTTAACCTGCCCTATTATGAAGGCCTTAATCGTTACAATGAAAAATACTGGCTGGGTATTTACCGCAGAGATGAATTATTTAATGTGCGATTTTTAATAAAATTGTGCAGACTTTGTATACATACTGGCATTGCAGAAATTTGCAGTACTTCCTGGAAATCTATCTTAATAAAAGGAATTGAAGAAAAAGATAAAGAAAAGTGGAATTTATTGCTGGAGGAATTTCAGATTAATATGCGGCATGCGGCCAACGAATTAAACTTTCAGGTAGAAGATAATTGTATTGAAGGCCTTAATTTAAAAAGCTTTTTGGTAAAGCATTTAAGTATTGATGATACAAGAAGTTTTGGTATTTGTATTGGGATAAAAACCAGAAAAAAAAGCGAAGTATTCAGCAGTATTTTAGTGAGACAAAAATATATAGTTGATTTTTTGGGTATCAGGCTTTTTAAATTGTACGACATTTTAATTGCCCAGGACTTTAATCCCAATGAGCGAACAGGCGAAATTTATAGTAAAGACAATCCTGCGTTTTTATTACCCGAGCAATTGAGGAGATGTATTTTAAAATACTACCACGATAGGGCGGCTGTTGTAAAAAACACTTCACTAAAAGCAGTAAAATAAAAATAATTTCATTATTTGTTGTTGTACAAGAATGTTGTTTTCATAGCTGTCTACTGCAAATAAATGGTATTATGCCGGAGTTTCACATCGGCCACCTTGATGGACGTTTTGTTTTTTATTTATACCTATGGCAAACAGCAATAGTTTTCTTTGGCAAATGTTAGTAGTTTATGTTGGTAACGGTTAGGTGCATGCATTATCGGTTAAGAAAATAGTTTTTAAACTCAGCTAACTCTTTTTGCTCAATTTCAATGTATTTATTGAAGAGCCTATCGCCTACTTTCGATTGCATGGCAGAAATACCCACATCAATAAGCCTGACACCGTTATTGGTGAGCAGCACGTTATCAAAAGGCTGTCCGCTAATATCCGATGGCCGCCTGATATCTCTGTGCACAAAGCCAGCTTCGTGCAATTGGGTAATTTCGCTGGTAAAAACATCCATCCACAGCGCTCTTTTTTCTACCTCATGTGCTCTAAAATCGATGGGGTAAATCCTTTCCATTATCAGCATATCAGCTTGTAACGATTCATCATAATCCAGCCTTATAAACTTAACTACCAACTCATTTACCGAATTGGCAAATTGCATCTTTTCGGCTTCCGAGCCTATGTCAGACCTCGTATCGCCCACAAATAATTTGGCTACCTCGTTTTCAGTAAGCGCAATTACCCTGTTATTGGCGCCAGATGAAAGTAGACGTGCATATTTCATATTGATTGTTTATCTTTTTAAACATTCGCCCCTGGCTGCATTAATTGCTAAAATTAATATGTTTAATTGTTAAACCAATTTAAAAAGGCAATTCGCTTTCCGGCAAATCAACATCTTTTAAATTATAACCTTCATTCCAATATTTTAGACAGGGGCAATATTCTTTAAACACACAATCCGGGGCATTGCCCGAGCAATAATCAAAGCCCATCATTCCGCTGTTTACAATCGACGTTTTTTCATTCAACGTATCCACGGTCATTTTGTATGCAATGGGCAAAGGCAATAACTCGGGCAAATCTATACCAAGGTTCCAGGTAAACATCATCTTTCCAAAAGCTTCTAATACTAATTTTATTTCAGCATCATTTAATTGTTCCGGTGGCGGAAAATTTACGGCATCCAATCTGCAGTAATAACCGAAACTGTGTGGTGGTTCCTTTCCTTCCAACCAGTCTTCTAGTTCGGCAATATGTTCTTCAAAAGTTTGTGGCCGCTGAACTTCCAAAGGTATCTCAGTGCGGTGTGCCGCCGTGATATCTTCCAGCAAGTGTGTGATGTATGGGTGCATGGAGTTGAAGTTTTATTGAATTGAAGATAATAAAAATCAAGAGTCATACAAGGTTTAGCACATATCAAGATAGAACTCGCCTTGAAACAGAAAATAAAATCTAAAACAGCTGCATCCGCAAGAACCGCTGCTGACAGTAATTTGCAGCTGATGTTCCAGCTTATTGCCCTGGCTTTTAATAGCTGTCTTTAGCGACTTGCTGCTTATTCTTTCAATCAATTAGACCATACATTTTGATCAATGACAGAGATGTTATTTTGCTCACAAACTTTCATCGTGTGTCCTGTTCCACCGGTTATAGGATTTATTAAGTTGTCATAGAAAATTCCAAATGTTGCCGGTTTAATAGCTGCAGTTCCTATCACTTTCACGGTGTCTCTAATTATATAGGCAGTCTTGATGGAAAATAACCCCCGGATTTTGCCTTGAATATTGCCGGTTTATAAGCCCATACTATTCAACGTTCAACAAAGCAACTAATCAACTAAAAGCGGCTATCTTTGCCGCCTTAAAAACAGACGAACAAGTTAATGAAGAACATTAGAAATTTTTGCATCATTGCACACATCGACCACGGGAAAAGCACGCTGGCAGACCGTTTACTGGAATTTACCCATACCATTGGCGAACGGGATATGCAGGCGCAGGTACTGGATAATATGGATCTTGAAAGGGAAAAAGGCATCACCATTAAGAGCCACGCCATACAAATAAATTACAAACTGAATGGCACTGAGTATGTATTGAACCTTATCGATACACCAGGTCATGTGGATTTTAGCTATGAAGTTAGCAGGGCTTTGGCTGCTTGCGAAGGTGCGTTGCTGCTGGTAGATGCCAGCCAGGGTATACAGGCACAAACCATCAGTAACCTATACCTCGCCATTGATAATAACCTGGAGATTATTCCGGTTATTAACAAGATTGATATGGAAGGCGCCATGATACCGGAAGTTACCGACCAGATTGTGGAATTGATTGGTTGCAAACCCGAAGATATTTTATTGGCCAGCGGAAAAAGCGGTATTGGTATTGAAGGAATTTTGCAGGCAATTATAGATCGTATTCCTGCTCCAAAGGGCGATGTTACTGCGCCGCTGCAAGCGTTGATTTTTGACAGTGTTTTTAATTCTTTCCGGGGCATTATTGTGTACTACAGAATATTTAACGGCACCCTTAAAAAAGGTGATAAAATTAAATTCAGTAATACCGGACTGGAATACGGAGCGGATGAAGTGGGTATTTTAAAACTGGGCATGGAAGCCAAAAACGAGGTTTGCGCCGGGGATGTGGGCTATATTATTACGGGTATTAAAGTGGCCAAAGAAGTAAAAGTGGGTGATACCATTACTACTTCGGTAAATGGTGCAACCGAGTCTATTAAAGGGTTTCAGGATGTAAAGCCCATGGTGTTTGCTGGTATCTTTCCCGTAGAAACAGATGCTTTTGAAGAGCTGCGAGACTGTATGGATAAGCTGCAACTAAACGATGCTTCGCTCACCTTTGAGCTGGAAACATCGCAGGCATTGGGCTTTGGCTTTCGTTGTGGATTTTTGGGTATGCTGCACATGGAAATTATTCAGGAGCGGCTGGAAAGGGAATTTAACCAAACGGTTATTACTACGGTACCCAACGTAAGTTTTATTGCTACTACCAACAAGGGTGAAATACTAAGGGTAAACAACCCAACCGAAATGCCCGACCCTACAAGGATTGATCATATTGATGAACCTTTTATTAAAGCACAGATTATTACCAAGCCGGAATACATCGGTAATATTATGACGCTGTGTATTACCAAACGGGGCATTCTTACGCATCAGAGTTATTTAACCACCACAAGGGTGGAGCTGAGTTTTGAAATGCCGCTGACGGAGATTGTTTTTGACTTTTATGATAAATTAAAAAGTATCACGAGGGGCTATGCTTCTTTCGACTACCACCCTATTGAGTACAGGCCGAGTGATATTGTGAAGATGGATATTTTATTGAACAACGAACGGGTGGATGCATTGAGTGCGTTAATCCACCGCGGCAGGGCGCATGAATTTGGCCGCAAGCTGTGCGAAAAATTAAAAGAGTTGTTGCCACGTCAGCAGTTTCAAATTGCTATACAGGCTGCTATTGGTGCTAAAGTAGTGGCAAGGGAAAACATTAGTGCCATCCGCAAAGATGTAACCGCAAAATGTTATGGTGGTGATATAAGCCGTAAAAGAAAATTACTGGAAAAACAAAAGGAAGGTAAGAAGCGGATGAAACAAATTGGTAATGTGGAAGTGCCGCAAGAAGCGTTTTTGGCTGTGTTGAAATTGAATGATTAGGCCCCCTAAATCCTCCAAAGGGGGACTTAGGGGTTAAGCTGGGGCGAACGGTCTTTTTTATTAATTTAAATTTTCAATTGCTGAATACCATTAGACTCCTGAAGTTATCAGGATTCAAGGTTCCCCCTTTGGGGGCGGAGGGGACTATTAATTATGTACACACTCGATGAAATAAAATCTATTTTGGCAGCGGCAAAGCCTGAATTGCAGAAGAAATATCCGCTTAGTGAACTGGGTATTTTTGGAAGTTATGCAAGGGGAGATGCCAATGAAAATAGTGACATTGATGTGTTGGTGGATTTTGACGGCCCACTGGGATTGATGAAATACATCGGCCTGTCACATGAATTACAGGCATTATTCAATCTGAAAGTGGATGTGGTTTCTAAAGAAGGGATAAAACCTAAATATTGGTTCTATGTTTCAAAGAATTTAATCTATGTCTGAAAGAAATGCCGGCTTATTGTTAGAAGACATTATTGAAGCAATCAATAATATTCAAAAATATACTGCTGATATTACAAGCTATGCTGATTTTATTGAGAATGGTATGGTTTCCCAGGCAGTGTATTTTAATTTTACCGTTATTGGGGAAGCGGTATCACAAATACCAAAATCTTATAAAGAAGATCATCCAGTATTGGACTGGCGAATTATTCAGGATATGCGGAATGTTATTATCCATGAGTACTTTGGAATAAAGCCACAAATAATTTGGAATACCGTACAGTTTGAAATATTCGATTTAAAAAATAAAATTCAAAACCTTTTAGACGATTATAGCCATGAGTAAATTCTCCTTAAATGCCGACATGAATTTAGAAGTAACTGTCCGTTTTATCAGCAAAGGCAGTGATAAACCGTTAACCGGCGATGCGTACAAATTGCGGTTGTTTGATAAAGATGTTTTTGACGATGATTATATTGGTGAAAGCGGGCTTGATAGCAACGGGGTGGGGAAAATAACTTTTAACCATACCGCCTTTAGTGACATAGCCAACCTTGAAACGACGCCTGATTTTTATTTTGTGTTGGTTAAAAACGGTGTACAAATTTTTGAAAGTAAAGTAATGGAAGACGTTGATATTGCTGCCCTGGAGCAATTTAAAATGGGTGAGGGTGGCGTACTTGACCTGGGAACCTTCCTGATTGAAGATTAATGATATTTATTGGTATTGATATTTATTGAATCCGCATTTGCGGATTTTTTATTGCATAGCATCAGGTATTGCAGGTTTTAATTTCAATTCACAACAATCAACTTTCGGATTGAAAAAAAATAATTGCTGCCTGCCAACTTAAGTCGCAATTAATTTTTACAATAGATAAACGTTTCAGTATTTTTGACAAAATGCTGTGAAAGATTAAACTTTTATTTTTACTCAAACCTTTACTATGCCTCCAAAAATTGACTTCACCGATTCATTAGAGAAAATTCCTGTAAAAATCTTTGCCGATCCAAAACAAGGATCTGCCTATGTAGCGCAGCAAATAGCGCTGCTGATTCAGGAGAAAGAAGCTGCGGGACAAAAATGTGTGATTGGCCTTGCAACTGGTTCTACTCCCAAAACGCTGTATGCAGAATTGGTAAAAATGCACCAGGAAGATGGATTAAGTTTTAAAAATGTTATCACTTTTAACCTGGATCAGTATTACCCGATGGAGAAAGATGCCCTGCAAAGCTATCACTACTTTATGCGGAAAAACCTGTTTGAACAAACTGATATAGACCCTAACAATTATCACCTGCCAGATGGTACGGTAGCCAAAGACCATGTAAAAGAGCACTGCCTTAATTATGAAAAGCAAATAGAGGAAGCAGGTGGTTTAGATCTGCAGATTCTTGGAATAGGCAGCAATGGCCATATTGGTTTTAATGAGCCGGGCAGCGGCATCTACACCAAAACAAGATTAACGAATTTGGATAACAGCACCCGTATTGCTAACTCGTATGAGTTTGGAAATATGAGTGAGGTGCCACGCATGGCCATCACGATGGGTATCAGCACTATTTTAAAATCCAAACGAATAATTTTAATGGCCTGGGGCCAGGCCAAAGCACCGGTTATACAACAATCCGTTGAGCTGGATGATACGGAAGAAGTTCCGGCATCATTGCTTCAGAACCACGACAATTGCACTTTTGTTGTAGATGAAGCAGCCGCTAGTGAACTAACGAGATTTAAAAACCCATGGCTTACCGGTGAGTGCGTGTGGACAGATATGATGATGAAGAAAGCAGTGGTGTATCTGGCATTAAAATTAAAAAAGCCGGTACTAAGCCTTACCAACAATGATTACAACGATAATGGCCTAAGCGATTTACTGGTAGAGAAAGGAGATGCCTACGAAATAAACCTGCTGGTATTTTATTTACTGCGGGACAGCATCACCGGATGGCCCGCCGGGAAACCAACAGGCAGAAGGGATAATCATCCGGAGCGTAGCGAACCCTATCCCAAAAAAGCCATCATCTTCTCCCCTCACCCCGATGATGATATTATTAGTATGGGTGGCACATTTATGCGCCTGCACGACCAGGGACATGAAGTGCATGTGGCCTACCAAACCAGCGGAAACATTGCAGTAACAGATGAGTTTGTAACCCGATTTATTGACTTTGCGGTTGGTTTCGAAAATATGTTTGACATTGATGATACCATGAGCAGAAAAATACTGGATGGTGCAACAAGTTTTTTAAAAAATAAAAAAAGCAGCGAAAAAGATACTGCAGAAATAAGAGCCATCAAGGGTTTGATACGGAGATGCGAAGCAAAAGCTACCTGTAAATATGTTGGTTTAACGGAAGACAGGGCGCATTTTCAAAACCTGCCTTTCTATGAAACAGGCACTATCGAAAAAAATCCAATGGGAGAAGCCGATGTAGAAATCACCATGGCACTTCTCAATAAATTACAACCACAGCAATTATTTTGTGCAGGTGATTTTGCAGATCCGCATGGCACACATAAAGTTTGTTTTGATGTAGTGGTTGAAGCATTGCAACGTATTAAACAAAGCGGAGCCACCTGGGTTAATGATTGCTGGCTGTGGTTGTACAAAGGCGCCTGGCAGGAGTGGGATATTACAGAAATAGAAATGGCCGTCCCCATGAGCCCGGACCAGGTAATGAAAAAACGTAATGGTATTTTCATCCACCAATCACAAAAGGATAGTGTTCCTTTTCAGGGAAGCGATGACCGTGAATTTTGGCAACGTGCAGAAGAACGCAATGGCAACACAGCTAAATTATATGCTCAATTAGGTCTTACGCAGTATGCTGCTATGGAGGCGTTTGTACGGTGGCATTTTTAATAGTGTAAAAAGTAATTCCTGAATAGCGGAAATTATAGGGAGATTTTAATCCAGTATAATTTCCGCTTATTTTTTGGAAGGAATTTACTTTTTAAGCGACTCCACAAAATCAATTACCTGCCGGTGAAACTCAGCTGCTTTATTAAATAGAATCGCATGTTCAATCGGCAACACATAAATCGGGTAGGATACAAGTTCCTGCTCAAACTTTTTCAATCGAACTCCGTCTTTTTCGGTAGTGATAATTATTTTTTTTTCAGACTTTATTTTTTCAAACTGCTTTTTTATATCCAGCAAATCATCACTATCAAAAATGTGATGATCGGGATAGCGCAGCATATCATAGCTGTTAACCTGCAATGTAATAAAATCTTTTAGTGGTGTGGGGTTGGCAATACCACAAATCAACAACACATCTGCATATTCACTTAATACGGTTAATTGCTTACTAAATAAATGGTAGGGATTGCCGTACAAAATACTACTGAAATAAAGCGACTGTGAAGGATTTAATTCAAGCTCATCTTCAATTGCATCTCGTTCTGCTACCGCTAAATCAGGATTGCATTTTGTTACAATTACTATTTCTGCTCTTTGAGCACTCGATCTTACATCCCTTAAATCACCCGCCGGTAAAGGGATATCGTTTGTGTACAAATCTTTGTATTCAGTAAGCAAAATATTCAGTCCAGCTTTTACTTGCCTGTGTTGAAAGGCGTCATCTAAAATGATTACTTGTGTGTTGGGCCTTTCCTGTAATAGATTTGGAATAGCTACCAATCTTTCTTCGCCCACTGCTACGGTAATATCAGGGAATTTCTTATGAAACTGCATTGGCTCATCTCCTATTTCCAAAGCAGTGGTATTTTCGTTGGCAATTCCAAACCCTTTGGTTTTCCTTTTGTATCCTCTGCTGATAGTAGCAATAACATACTCATTTTTCAATAAACGAATGAGGTATTCTACCATGGGTGTTTTGCCGGTGCCGCCAACCGCAAGGTTACCCACACAAATAACAGGAAAATTAAATGCAGCAGACTTCAAAATATTTTTATCGAACAACCAGTTTCTTAGCCACACAACAATGCCGTACACTAAGGAAAAAGGTAGCAGCAGGTATCGGAAACTTTTTAACAAATGAGGTAAATTGAAGTTTAAAAAATATAGATTTTTTCATGTGTAATGCAATAGTCTAACGGCACATCATTCACATTAATATCCCCGATGGTATCTACCGGTTCAAAATAACTAAAGCCAACTTTTATTACATCATTGCGGCATTCTTTTAAAAACTTGTCGTAATATCCTTTTCCATATCCAACCCGATAACCCTTTTCATTAAAAGCCAATAGTGGCACAATTACCAGGTCAATATCCTCTGGGGATACTTCAATACCATCAACTGGCTGACTAAATCCGAGCGTACTTAATTCAAACGTAGAGGTATCATTTACCAACACCGGTATCATGGTTGAAACAGCCTCTACATCTATAACTAAAGGATAAAATAATTGTTGGGCCGGATTTTTAAAATAGCAGTAATCTGTAATTCCCTGCGGATCAAATTCGTTCCACTTTGTAATGGGTTCATAGGTCATTATAAGTGGCGGAATGTCAATAGGTAGTTTTTGAAATTGTATCAGCAACAGATCGTCCAATATTGTTAACTGCGAATTTGTTAGCTGTTGGCGCCTCTCTTTATAAATATGCCGCAGGTTACTTTTAATCATTTCGATAGCTTAAAGAATGTAAATAATCGTTCTTTACAATTTGCTAGGCTATAAAGATAGAAAAGATTGTAGTGCCATAATTCCTTTCGGCTTTGTAATGTTCAAATTTTTTATAATCGTTTCGTGGCGTATGCTCCAATACAAACCATCCTCCGGGTTTTAATAATTTTTTTTCCAGTATCTGCAACGGTAAATCATCAATAGTACCAAGCGCATAAGGAGGCCCCGCAAAAATAAAATCGTATTGCTCTTTGCAGCTTTCTATAAATTTAAAAACATCGCTTTTTATAAGTTTAAAGTTTTCCAGTCCCAATTCATTCGATGTCTTTTTTATAAAATCATACATGTGGTTGTCCTTCTCAACAATTGTAAGATCAGGTGCACCCCGGCTTGCCAGCTCGTAACTGATGCACCCGGTGCCGCCAAATAAATCAAGCGTTTTTAAATGCTCAAACTCGAGATTGTTTTGCAATACATTAAAAAGGCCCTCTTTGGCAATATCTGTTGTTGGCCTTGTATGGGGCATACTGGCTGGTGGACTTATTTTTCTGCCGCCATGCGTTCCGCTGATTATACGCATGCTATCATTTGAAATAAATGACTAAAATAATGTTCCGGATGTTGATGGATAGCTTCGGGATAAGTGAAATTACCTGGCAGGGTTGCAAATTTAATTTGAAGAAAATAATTATGGAGTTCCTGGTAAAGACTTGATTTTTGATCGATCATTCCATTTAGCAATAGTTCTACATCATCTGCAGGTATTTCAAAACTTTCGCAAAGCTGCAACAGAAAAAAGGTAATATCCTCGGGTACTTTGAAAGCATAGGATTGTATGCATTGAATTTTACCCTCCTTAATAAGCATAGCGGTAAACTGTCCAATACCAAAAATGCAATACAAATGCTGCTTCTCAAAAGTGCCTATTGTTGGTAACAGTCCGTATTGGTGCATGCTTAAGTCTGCCGAAAACAAGTA
>JBBQEA010000081.1:0-19924 GCA_038320245.1 Chitinophagales bacterium
AAACCCAAATGTTTGGTCAACACCGGTAGCTCAATCTGTACCTGCAAAAAACGAAATATTAGATGTGTTTATGCATGTAAGAAGAGAGGGCCCAACAGGTGCAGATCCACTTTGGATGTTTGGGGGCATCTCTATCGAAAATACAAAAGGAAACAGGTACTTTGATTTTGAAATGTTTCAAACTGATATTTTTTACGACCGTTCTATTCTCGGCTTTACAGGTTATGGACCTGACGCCGGACATACAAGCTGGAAATTTGACAATGCTGGAAATGTAATACAGACTGGAGATATTATTTTAACAGCAGAGTATAGTAGTTCTGCACTCACATTTATTGAAGCCCGCATTTGGATTAATAAAAATGATTTGGTGATAGTTCCGTCAAATTTTAATTGGTCAGGACAATTTGATGGCGCAAATGCAGGTGCAACATTTGGTTATGCCAGCATCGTACCGATTGCTGGAAAAGCTTTTTATTCCGGGCTTCAAAGTGCTTCAAATACCTGGGGTGGTCCGTTTAAAATAGTGTTGTCTAATAACAGTGTAGTTGCAAATTATACTGCGGGGCAATATATGGAGATAGCGGTTAATTTAACAAAACTGGGGCTTGATCCGGTATTGGTTTTAGGTGGTAGCACCTGCGACAGACCGTTTCAAAAAGTACTGGTTAAAACCAGAGCATCTACTTCCTTTACGGCAGAGCTTAAAGATTTTGTTGGTCCTTTTGATTTTGGCTTATCTCCTAAAGTAAAACTGTTTACAGATGTGCCGGTATTTTGTGGTGTAAAGAGTGTAAGTAATCTTAAAGTTGTTTCTCCTGTTGCTTCTTACATCTATAATTGGTCTACAACAGATGGTCATATTTTAGACTCGTCAAATAATACGTCCATTTTTGTAGATGAACCTGGCACCTATGTGGTTTCATTAAAACAACTTGCCGGATGTAAAGTAATAGCAAGAGATACCATCGTCATAACTTTTAATCCCGTATGTGGCATACTCGCCAACGGCCGGCTTCAATTTTCAGGTAATCTTGATAAAGACAAAGTAAAGTTAAGCTGGCGGATGGAGCAAAATGAAGATGTAACTGTTTACCAGGTTGAAAGAAGTACTGATGGAGTGCACTTTTATCCTGCTGATAAAATTTATCCGGATAAAAATAAAACAGGGCTGCAGCATATATCAGCTGTGGAATTGATAGGGGAGGTAAAGAGCAATTTTATCTATTACCGCCTAAAAATATTCAGCTCGGCAAAAGAATTTAGCTACTCGCCCATAATTAAAATTGATTTATCAGAAAGTACTGCCAATCCTTTAATAACTATAACACCCAATCCTGTATCAGATGCAATGTCACTAAATGTATTTTCATCATCAACAAAAAAAATGCAGGTGGTGCTGTATGATGGCGTAGGCAAAACAATGCGTTCAATTAATACGATAATTAAACAAGGAAACAACAGCTTGACTATTACAGATTTTCAAAACTGGCAAAGGGATATTTACACCGTAAAAATATTTATAGAAAATGAGGTATTTGTGAAAAAGATGTTGCTGGTTAAATAATACTGCGACACAAATTGAAACTACCATCAATGTTACTACTTGTTGGATGAAAATAGAATAAGCATACCGGTTTAAAATCAACCGGTATGCTTATTAATGGCCTTTTTGAATTTGCAGAAAAATTATTGGTTTGCTGAAATGCTAATCATTTTTTTTTACACTCCCAAACTCCATCCATCTCTGTAAGTTCGTTTTACAAACTGATTGGCTTCATCAAAATTTGTTACTTTCATATTGGGGCCATCCCACAATAATTTAATACCCCGGCCAGGATATTCTATATCTTTTTTATTGTCTTTATTTATTTTTTGCACATCATAACTGCGTATGGCAAGGTTGCCCATTAATATACTTTCTGTAAGCGGCCCTGCAATATCAAAATGTGAGCTCAGGGCTTTTGCTTCTTTGCTGCCGTATCCTGCTATTGCAGCTTCTACCCATGCAGTATAATGACCATCAATTCCATTTTTAACCCGGGCTACCGTTTGAGGAACTTTTATAGTTTTGGTTTTTGATGTTGGCAATAATTGCGGATTAATGCCATAAGTTCCTGCCATCATTTTTCCTTTTGTTCCCAGAAAAATGATGCCGTTTCCACCATCTCCCATCACTTCATTTGCGCCTAATTCTGCTGGTCTTGATGGTTGAATACCGCCATCCATCCAATGCAATTCCACATCGGGCTTACCATTCTTTCCTTTAAAATTTAAGGTGATGTGAGAAGAAATCGGACCGCTTTCAGGATAGTAAGCCTTGTTCCAGTTTTCAATATATTTTGTAGACACACTGCATTCAGCACTGGTTGGATATCCCAATCCCAATACTGCAAATGCTGGTGACATAATATGACAGGCCATATCGCCTAATGCTCCGGTTCCATAATCCCACCAACCACGCCAGTTAAACGGTAGTATACCTTCAAAATAATCTCTCAGAGGTGCAGTGCCCAGCCACAAATCAAAGTCAAGTCCACCGGGAATAGGGGAAGAATTTTTAGGAAGCGGTACGCCCTGCGGCCATATTGGCCGATCGGTATAACAATAAATAGTATGCACATTTCCGATGGTGCCTGCATTGTACCAATCCTGCAATTGCCTTACGCCGTCACCGGAAGATCCCTGGTTACCCATCTGTGTTACTACTTTATATTGATGTGCAGCTTTTGTGAGCATACGTGCCTCATAAATATCATGGGTTAACGGCTTTTGTACGTACACATGTTTGCCTAGTTGCATTGCAGCCATAGCTTGTACCGCATGGCTGTGATCTGGTGTGGAAACACTTACTGCATCAAAGTTTTTGTGCTCTTTGTCCAGCATTTCCCTAAAGTCTTTGTAGTACTTTGCTTTTGGAAAACTGTTTCTGCTTTTTACAGCTTGCCTGTCATCTACATCGCATAAAAAGCCAATGTCGGCTTTACCGCTTTTGAAAAAATTGGCAAGGTCGCTTTCGCCTTTTCCACCGGCACCAATGCCTGCAACAATTAACCGGTCGCTAGGTGCGGTAAATCCCGGGCCACCTAATACGTGGCGGGGTACAATAAAAAATCCTGCGGAAGCAATAAGTCCGTTTTTAAGAAAGTTCCTTCTGGAATCATTGGTGGCTGTTGGTAGCTTTTTTGTTTTTTTCATATGTGAGTTGGTATTGTTACAATCATTTTTTTGAATGCCTCAAATTACTTTATTTTTATGTAGCAGGATTAAAAGTTACCTCCTTTTTTTAGGACTTATTATTGACAGGTCTTATTATTACCATAAAATTTATAATAAGATTATCAGTTCAAAATAAAAAATATGGAAATTGTAATTACGGATGGCTTTACCCTTAACCCCGGAGACCTTAGCTGGGAAGGAATTGATGCTTTGGGTAGCATGCAATATTACGATAGAACCAGTCAGGTAGAAGTTATTGACCGATGCTACAATGCAGCTATCATTGTTACCAATAAAACTATAATAAATGCAGCCGTTATTAATGCTGCAACCCAATTAAAAATGATTGCGGTTACTGCTACCGGCTATAATAATATTGATATTGCTGTAGCAAAAAAGAGGGGTATTGTAGTGTGTAATGTGCCGGGATATGGCACTTCGTCTGTAGCGCAACAAACCTTTAGCTTATTACTGCAGCTAACCAACCATGTAGGTATCAATGCAGCAAGTGTTGCCAATGGTGAATGGGTTACGGCAAAGGATTGGTGTTACAGCATAAAGCCCATCATTGAATTAAAAGATAAAGTATTGGGTATAATTGGTATGGGAAAAATTGGCCGGCAGGTGGCTGCAATTGCAAAGGCATTTGGTATGGAAGTTATTTATTTTGGAGGTAAAGAAAAAGCTGGCACGGCGAGGCAGGTAAATATGTATGAGTTGTTTATGCAAAGTGATGTTATTTCCCTGCATTGCCCCCAAACTACCGACAACCACGCCTTTGTAAATAAAGAAATACTGGAACTGATGAAGCCTTCTTCTTTTTTAATCAATACCGCAAGAGGTACTTTAATCAATGAAAAAGACTTAGCGCAGGCCCTGCAGCAAAATAGAATTGCAGGTGCGGCCCTGGATGTATTAAGCACAGAACCGCCCGTAAAATCAAATCCCCTGATTGGGTTACAAAATTGTATTATTACGCCGCACAATGCATGGATATCGGTAGAAGCAAGGCGCAGAATGCTGAAGACAACTATTGAAAATATTCAGGCATTTATTATGGGTAAGCCACAAAATGTGGTGACACTATAATTGAGAATTTCATTAATCAGTTACAATGAAAATACTTGTTGCAACAGATAAGTTTAAAGGCAGCCTCACTAGTTTTGAGGCATGTAACCAAATTGCTGAAGGTATACGTTTGGTAAATAACAATGCAGAAGTGTTGGTATTTCCTATGGCTGATGGGGGTGAAGGTTTTACAGCTGTACTTAAATATTACCTGCATACACAAACGGTTACCTGCAAAACAGTTAATCCGCTTATGCGGCAAATGTATGCTACCTATGAATGGGATAGCAAAACCAACCTTGCTATTATTGAATTGGCGGCTGCCAGTGGTTTGCTACTATTAGGTGAAGAGGAACGTAATCCTTTAAAAACTTCAACTTTTGGAACCGGCATATTAATACAACATGCCATTGATGCCGGCGCAGAAAAAATTATTCTTGGCATTGGAGGAAGTGCTACCAATGATGCAGGTATAGGTATTCTGGCAGCGTTGGGTTTTAAATTTTTAGATAACAATGGACAAGAAATCAATCCCGTTGGTGGAGGGTTACAATACCTGCGCAGTATTGTTCCGCCAGACAATTTACCCAGTTTGCATTTTGAAATAGCCTGTGATGTTACCAATGTTTTATTTGGACTTGATGGAGCAGCATATGTGTATGCTGCGCAAAAAGGGGCAACTAAAAATGATATTATTGTATTAGACAATGGGCTTCAAAATTTTGCGAAAGTTGTACAAGTACAGGCATTAAAAGATATCGCCTTTTTTCCGGGTGCAGGTGCAGCAGGAGGGGTAGCAGCTGGGCTGATGGCATATTTTGATGTAAGTATTAATGCCGGAGCCGACATGATCCTTAAAAAATCGGCTATATCAACCCACATGAAAGATGCCGATTTAATAATTACTGGCGAAGGAAAGCTGGACAATCAAAGCCTTTATGGAAAAGTAATTGGCATTGTTGCCTCCTTAGCCAGCCAGCAGCAAATACCTGTAATAGCATTGTGTGGTAAACTAGCTATCGATAAAAAACAAATTAAACAAATGGGGTTGCTAACTGCTTACGGCATAACGGATGATGGAACAAATAACATGGATGCCATTAATAATGCCGGGCCCTTATTAAAGAAGCTTACTGAAAAAGCATTTGCAGCATTTATACATCCTCCCAAAGGATAATTCTTAGCAAAATGCGATAACCATTTTTCTGATATTTTATAGAACCAGCATACAACAGCCCCTCTTCTCCAAAAATATTTTTTTAAAATCGTGTAAGGAAATTACATTTCTCTCGTATGTATTAATGTGTAGCATAAAAATGAAAATGCTTGTTGTGAGTTTATTGAAAGTTTAGCGGAAGTAATTGCCGTAATTGCCCGGAAGCCTGTTTGTGAAAATTTTTTTTTATCGTCAGGCTGGCCTTGTAATTAAAAGTGGTAATGCGGCGGATATTTTTATACAGCTTAAAGCTATTGAAAGAAAAATGAACGGACATTTAAAAACCATGTAGCAACAAATTATATTTATTAATGGCGCATTAAAATATCGATTATGAAGTATTTTGTTTTAATTATTTTTTTTCAGGCATCTTTCGAAGTTGTTTTTTCACAAAAGGCAGCTACAAAATCTACCAGCCAGTTACTTGATTTAGCTGTTACAGCAGGTAGTTCCCGTGGAGCAGTAGCTGCTGCATATGTTTATAACTGGCAGAAAGGAAAAAGGCAACAATGGGATCTCGGCCTGGGTGTAAGACTTACAACCGCTTTTGGCACCAAGCAGGAGTACACAACGGCGCCTGCTAATATTTCACGTGGTTCTTCCATTCCTTTTATTGTGGTTGTTTCTGAACAGAAAACAGCAAATTGGGATACGCTTGTAGTGCAACGACCATTAACTGCTTCATTAAACGCAACGGCAAATATTGGTTATCATTTCAACAGCAAATGGAGTACTGGTTTTAATATCGATTTAATTGGTTTTACAGTAGGTAGAAAATCACCAGCAGTGCTTATCAGTAATGGCGTTACAAGAACGGAGCCTGCAGCAAAGCGAGCTCCGTTTAATATTTTGCTTACTGGCGATCTGGATTATGGAAGCCTTAATTCGGAATTTTTTATCAAATACAACTGGAATGAACATTGGGGCATCCGGGCTGTTTACCAGTTTGTATTCACTGAATATAAAACCAACACCATTAAGCAAACGGCACCAGATGGAACAATGGTTGACAGATTTAGAAATAAAGCCAATAATTTGGGAATTGGACTTTCTTATCATTTTTAAAAATATAAAGTAAATTATGAGATATTCATGTCAGCTTGTTTTACTGTTGCTATTGCTGGCTTCCTGCAGCAAAGAAAAAGTAACATCTACAGTTACTGCTATGGATGTGCCGGATACAACTGCACAATTAAAATACAGTGGTAAATTTGCGAACGGCCAATATGGTACTACATCAGGAACGGTAAAAATTTATGTAAAGGCAAACGTTTATACGCTGGTGTTAGATAGCTTTATGGTAAACAGCGGACCAGACCTGCATGTATATTTATCAAAAGAAGTACAGCCATTAAATTTCATTGATTTGGGTGTATTACGCTCTAACAGTGGCGTACAGGTATATACCATCAACGGTATGCCGGACTTTAAGGATTTTAAATATGCGCTGATTCATTGTCAGCAATTCAATCATTTATTTGGTAGTGCAATATTTCAATAATTAATTATGAAAAAAATACGCTCTTTTATTATTGCCTGCTTTATTATTATAAACCTCCCTGCGCAAACATTAGTGCCTGTTGATGCAGCCTCGTCGGCAAAATTTACTATAAAAAACTTTGGTTTAAAAGTGGATGGTTCTATGAAAGGATTGCAGGGGAAAATAATCTTTAATCCCGCCAGTTTAGCAACTGCTTCTTTTAATGTAAGTGCAGATGCAACAACCATTAATACCAACAATGGATCAAGAGATACTCACTTAAAAAAAGAAGAATATTTTGATGTGGCAAATCATCCCCGGCTACAATTTGTTTCAACAAAAATATCAGCCACCAATAATCCGGCTACCTATACAATGGAGGGCAATATTACCATAAAAGGCAGAACCAAATTAGTGAGCTTTCCATTTACTGCGGTTGAAAAGCCTGATGGATATAGTTTTTCAGGTGAGTTTACTATTAATCGCCGGGACTTTAAAGTTGGCGGTAGTAGTTGGGTTTTAAGTGATAATTTGATTGTTTCACTAAATGTATTTGCAAAAAAATAATCAAATAGAAATTACTTATTTGATTGGCAAAAATAATACGTAGCGGTGTTTAGGTTTTGGTAGAAAAATGCAATCCTCCGTAAAATATGCAGTATAAAGTTTGATCACACCTACAGTGTTTGCATCAGCAAATCGTTGAAATTTTGTAACGAAGAAATTTTAAGATCAGCAGCATTGAATTTTGGAAGTTTGCTGTCTTGCATAGAAGGCACTACCACGCATTTCATACGGGCAGCTTTGGCCGCAATCATTCCATTAAACGAATCTTCAAAACAAACGCAATTAAGCGGGCTTGAATCCAATGCATCTGCGCAATTGAGATAAACCTGCGGATGAGGTTTGCCAAAGGGTAAATCAGAGGCAGAACATACAGCCTGCAGGTAATCTTTAATACCCAGTTGCTCTATCACAGGTTCAATCAAACTCATGGGCGAGGAAGATGCAAGACCTATTTTAAATTGTCTGCTTACAAAAAAATTAATGATATGCGCCAGACCCGGCATAGGTTTGCCATGCGTTTTTACTTTCTGTATTACATTTTCAAAAATGGCGGCTTCTGCATCGGCTGCATAGGAATTGGGCACTTTAAATTGACCAAACCACCAGGCTATAAACTCTTTGGTACGCATACCTGTTGTACTGGCATGTTGCTGCGGAGTCAACCTTACCCCGTACCGTAGAAAAATTTCATCAGCTGCCTGGTTCCAAAGCGGCTCAGAATCTATGAGCAAGCCATCCATATCAAAAATTACTGTGTCCAATTGCATGATTGCAAATATATCAACTTCAACAAGTACCTGCTAAAAACATTTCGGTTTAAAATACCTTTCAATATTTTGTATATTGCACTGAACGATTCGCTGTACTAAATTTTATCAAATGTCAACTTTTATAGATAGGCTGAAAGAGACCAAGCTGGTGAAGGGTTCCATTTATGCTGTCGTGGGGTTGCTATCGTATCCCGGTATTGCGTTAATAAACAAGTTGCAGATAAATGGCATGGAAAACCTGCACAAGTTGCCTAAGAAGAATGTATTATTTGTTAGCAATCACCAGACCTATTTTGCAGATGTTATCACATTCATTCATATTTTTTGTGCGGTTATGTGTGGTAAAAAGAAAGGCCTCGGCATACCTTATTACCTGTTGTGGCCATTTACAAGAATAAAATATGTGGCTGCAGAAGAAACCATGAAGAGTAGTTTTATCAGCAGGTTATTTATGATGGCCGGCGCTATTACAGTTAAACGAACCTGGCGGGAAGAGGGCACAGAAGTGAGGCGCAATCTTGACCCCAGCGATACCCGTAAAATAGAACGGGCGTTGGAAAAAAACTGGATCATCACTTTTCCGCAGGGTACTACCAAGCCTTTTGCACCGGGCAGAAAGGGCACGGCATTCATCATTAAACATCATCAACCCATTGTAGTACCGGTAGTAATCAGCGGCTTTTGGCGGGCCTTTAATAAAAAGGGATTAAAGTTCAAGAAAAAAGGTACACTGCTTAGCGTAACTTTTAAGGATCCATTGAATATTAACTACAACGATACAACTGAACAAATTTTGGCGCAGGTAATGGATGCGATTGAGCAAAGTAAAGAACACATGCAAAAGGGCCGGCATCATTTAATGACAGTGCTGGATAAGTGATTAATTTCCATCTCAATTTTTACTCCTGTATAAATAATTACCTGTTCGCAATTTAATGCCCAACTAAACTTTTAAACTCACTAAAAGAAACTCGTGTAAAATTTATAGAACTTACACATTACTAAACAATTTTTTATAGCACCTTATTTTGGGATTTTATGTATACCGGTTTCCGTATAATTACATCCGAACCTTTGGCTAAAAAAACAGAATGGGGTGTTACATTTTCAATAAACGGCACAAACTCCGGTCCGTATAATTTTGCCACATCACATTGCAACTGAAAACTTTTTATGGGGTAAACCTGCCAGCGTGGATGCTCTACTCCGTACTCAATAGTAGTTAATTTATTGAGCCCGTTGTAGCCAAAATAATGCTCAAAAATAAATTCTTCCTCGCTGCCTGCTGTAATCGGTTTGGTTTTGTTGCCGGCTTCTACGGATAAACTATTCCACTTGCTTTGTTTTGTTTTCCAGTTGTAGGTTACTGATAAAACATCATCAGTGGTAATAATTTTGTGGTTCATTTTTGCAGTGCTGTAATGCTCATTGTATAAGGTGTTGGCGATAACAGCAATGATTGGTTTGGGTACAATCTCCGATACAAAACCTACGCCACGTTTCCATTTTTCTCCATCAAAATGTTTAAGGTAATACCGCAAATTAACTTCTTCAAAATTGGTATGAAACGGCCAGCGGATACCAAATACTTTTGTGTTGTTGAATAAAAAACCTACCACACTTACCAATGCTTTTCCCTCAAATAAATCAACTGATGTGTAAGGAGGTAAATGTTGCTGAAGTATGGTCGGGTCTACTTCATAATTCATCATCACTAAATGTTCCCAGGTGGCGGATAAAAATATTTTTTGAGACATGGTTTTTTATAGCGGTAGAATACTATTGTAATAATACAACTGGCAAAAGGTTTTGTTGAAAAAGAGCTGATGTGATGCAGACCAATGCCATGTTTGCAGGCTGAATACTTCAATAGGTAAGAAATCTCCGGGTGCCAGAAGTGCTGTATTTAATAGTTGATAAAAGGTATGCCGTACAAGAGGGCGATGCAAGGATGTGATATTGAAAAACAACAGCCCGGACAAAAAATATTTTTATCCAGGCTGTTTATTAATTTAGATTCGAAATTTTTTTTACAAATGCTTACTAAGTCATTATGAAAACAATGCCTTTAATTCCTGTGCATCTTCCGGCTTCATTTTACCGCCTAATATCAGGCGTATCTGTCGGCGGCGCAAGGCGCTTTCGTACAATTTTTGTTCTTCTTCTGTTTCGGGAATAAGCTTGTTTACCGGCCTTGGTTTGCTGTTGGGGTCAAGTGCCACAAAAGTGTAATAAGCCTCGTTGCTTTTGTAGCGATATTGTTGTAAAGCATCTTCGCCCCACACTTTCATGTGCACTTCCATACTGCTGTGAAACACTCTCGATACCTTGGCTTCGATGTGTACTACATTCCCGATTTTTATGGGGTTTTCAAAAGAAATATTATCAACGGATGCGGTTACCACGGGAGAACCACTGTGTTTCATTGCGGCTAGTGCAGATGCAATGTCCATCCAATACATGAGGCGGCCACCCATCAGATTTCCAAAACTGTTGGTGTCGTTTGGTAATACCAGTTCCGTCATTACTACCAACGATTCGCTTGCTTTTTTATCGATCATAGATGCAAAGGTAATTGGCGTATTTTATTTTGTGGGTATTTTTTTGTTTTTTTGGCAAAGAGGTTGAAGGAGGAAAGGAGGTGAAAAGGAGTTGAGGTTTGGGCGTGTTGTAATTTGTTGAGATTTTTTTTGTTTTTTGGCAAAGAAGTTGAAGGAGTAAAGGAGGTGAAAAGGAATAAATTTAAATGTTGGTATTTTTTTGTTTTTTGGTAAAGAGGTTGAAGGAGTAAAGGAGGTGAAAAGGAGTTGAGGCTTGGGCGTGTTGTAATTTGTTGAGATTTTTTTTGTTTTTTAGCAAAGAGGGTAAAGGAGTAAAGGCGGTTAAAAAGAGAGATGCATGTTATTAAGAGTTTTCTCCTTTTCTCCTTTAATCTCTTTGCCAATATTCTAGCGCTTAGATACTTTATTCATTGTAATAGCCTTTTGCCTGCTGCATTTAAAACGATCTATATCGTCGCCTCTCAATGCTTGGTGTTTGGTATTTCTGCCTTTGGTTCGTTCCCGCCACATTTTAAAACTGCTGGTTTTCATTTCTTTTCGCATTAGTTTTATTACGTCCTGTTGCTTTAGGCCGAACTGTATTTCGATGGCTTCAAAAGTGGTACGGTCTTCCCATGCCATTTCTATGATGCGGTCGATTTCGATTGCTGAAAATATTTTTTGTTCCATATTAAATTCGAATCATTTTGTATTCTCTTAATGTATCAAGCGACAATGTTTCGCCTTCATTTAAATTTTTAAAAGCTATTACATCACATAAAAAACCTTTGTGGTCACCAGCTTCAAAACTGCTGACTACTTTTAGGTGCATCACTGCCAGGCAATTTTTTAAGATGTTAAAGCCATTCCATTCTGCCAGTTCATTTCTTTTTTGCAGCCGGCTGATTTTGTCGATGGTTTTACCAGACTTTTTTCCCAACAAATCTACCAGTCTGTATTGCGTATCTGCCAATAGCTGCAACACAAATTCGCCGGAAGCTTCCACGTTAATGATGGTTTGGGTACCATGATAAATGCCGCAAATAAAGCGCTTGGGTTGCATGCTTATTTGTGATGCGTACGTGATGATATGCATGTTGCTATTGGCGACGGTTTTGCTGCTGATGCTATAAACAGGCAGGTTCACCCGGTTCCATGGTTTTTTCCTTATCATAAGCTGTCTAAATATTTATCTGCAATTGCAACATGGTTCATCCTTTTTTCTTCCCCCATTTTATCAAATGTTTTTACCAGCATGCCAAGCCTTGGATTTTTTAAAAAGAAATCACGATGCACATGCATAAAGCGCCAGAATAATCCGTCCCAAATTTGCGTCCAGCTACCTTTGGGGTAATCACTCATCTTCAATAAATAATTACTTCCGCTGATGTAGGGTTTGGTAGTCATCAGTCCGCCATCAGCAAATTGCGTCATGCCATAAACATTGGGAACCATTACCCAATCATATGCATCCACATACATTTCCATAAACCAGCGGTGCACTTCATTAGGATCAAATTCGCAGAGTAACATAAAATTACCCATCACCATCAACCGTTCTATATGGTGACTGTATCCATTTTTTAATGCCTTCTTTATAACATTGTCTACCGGAAAAATACCGGTTGTTCCATCCCAAAAACTTTTTGGAATCGGCCTTTCAAAACCCCAGTAATTTTTTGTACGTTGTATACTGCCTTCTCTCTCATACACAATTCGTATAAACTCACGCCAGCCAACAATTTGCCGGATAAATCCCTCCAATGAATTTAGCGGTATATTATTTTTTGCTGCCGATTGCAGTGCTTTGTCAATTATTTGTTGGGGAGATAATAACCCGATATTTAGCATGGGTGTTAAGACCGAGTGATGCAGAAAATTTTCATTGGCAACAATGGCATCTTCAAAAACGCCAAATTTTTCCAGCCGGCTTTCTAAAAATTCATCCAGCCATTTTTCTGCGCCTTCATAACTTGTTGGATAAATAAAATGATCTATGCTGCCGTAGTTATTGGGAAAATGTTGCGTTACATATTTTGCTGCGGCTGCTACATACTTATCTTTTGCAGCAATATTTACCGCAGGCGGTTTTTCATTTTTTGGATATTTAAGCCTGTTGTCTGCATCAAACGACCATTTGCCTCCAATTGGCTGTCCGCCTGCGTCTACCAATATATTTCTTTTTGCCCGTTGGTCGGTATAAAAAGCTGTTTGATAATATTTTTTCTTTTTATCAAAGAAAGGTTTTACCTCTTCTGGCGTATTTAAAAAATTGGGTGTAGCTGTCTCGTGCAAGTGAATGCGTGCTTTTTTACAACCGGTTGCTATTCTTTTTTGTAGCCAGTTATCTGCAACCGCAGCTATGTGTATATCGGTTATTTTTTCTTTGGCAAGATGAGCAATTAATTTTCTTACATCACTTAATGGGTTGCTGCAATCAATGTATTCAACCTTATATTTTTTGCCAAGCAAATAATCCTGGTAATGTTGCATGCTTGCCCGATGCAGCAGCAGCTTTTGCTTATTAAAATTATACTGTTTAAAAAACAACCATTCTTCTACTAAATAAATTGTTTGGCCTGTAACAACACATGGATGGCTTTTAAAAAGTTGATGCGGAAATATGATAGTAGCAGCTGCCATTCAATTTTATTTTTTAAAACAATAAGGGCAGTAGATTGTTTATGTTGGCAAACTATTTATTTATGCAAACATTAAAAGATAAAAATGTACTACTAATTGGTGCAACAGGTGGCATTGGCAGCCGGACAGCTAAATTACTGGCAGGCAGCGGTGCCAACTTGTTTTTGGCAGGAAGAAACGCAGACAAGTTGCAACAAGTAGCAACAGAATGCAACGTGCCGGCAAATAGAACATTCGCCCTTGATATTTCTAAACCAGCTGAAGTAGTAACTTTAAAAGAAAAATATTTTCAGCAGTTGGCAAATATTGATATCCTTGTAAATGCCGCTGGTATCGGTATCATAAAATCGATGGATACATTGGATGAAGGTGAGTTTTTAAAAACACTTCACTTTAATTTATACGCTCCTTTTTTATTGGTTAAAGCTTTTTTACCTGCTATGAAAGAAGTAAAAAAAGGTCTCATTATAAATATTCCCGGCATATTGGGTAAAGTACCCATGGCAGGTGCAGCAGCCTACAGCGCCAGTAAATACGGCTTGGTAGGCATGATGCAAAGCATCCGGGAAGAATTGAAACGTACTGATATTCGTATCACCAATCTTTTCCTCGGCGGTGTAGATTCTCCATTTTGGGATAACATTGATTTAAAAGTACAGAGAGAAAAAATGGTACAATCTGAAGAAGCTGCAAAAGCTATTTGGTTTCTTTGCCAGCAGCCGGATAGTGGGGTAGTGAGTGAGATGGTGTTACAGCCGTTTAATCATCAGGCTATCTAATGTATTTTGTTGTTTTATTCATACTAATAAAAAATATTACAACCATAAACCCTATCTGTAAAGCGTAAGCCCTTCCATTTTTGAAGGGCTTACGCTTTTTAAATTCTGCTTAAAATAAGGAAAATTATTACCTACAATAATATTCCCTGTAAAAAGAAATATGCTACGGAAAAATAAATAATCAATCCTGTTACATCAACCAACGTTGCTACAAATGGAGCTGAACTTACCGCAGGATCAGCACCCAATCTTTTTAAAATTAATGGTAGCATAGATCCGGTAAGTGTTCCCCAAAGCACAACACCCATCAGTGAAAAACCAACTGTAAAACCAATTCTCAAACTATTTTCTCCATAAACATTTGGTAGAATTTTAGCCCAAACAATTACTCTTGTAAAACCTATAACACCCAATACAGTTCCCAGCATCAAACCCTGACTAATTTCTCTTCTCATTACCCGCCACCAATTGGCAATTGTTAGTTCGCCCACAGCCATTGCCTGAATAATGAGTGTAGATGCCTGTGAGCCTGTGTTACCACCGCTGGAAATAATCAACGGAATAAACAATGCCAGCACAACTGCTTTTTGTATTTCATCTTCAAAATAACCCATAGCAGTAGCAGTAAACAATTCACCTAAAAATAAAACAATCAGCCAGCCTACCCTTTTTTTAAATAGCCGGAATAACGACATCTCCAGGTAGGGTTCGTCCAAAGCCTGCGTACCGCCCATCTTTTGCATGTCTTCGCTAAACTCTTCGTTGGCAACCCACAACACATCATCAATGGTAACAATGCCCAACAATTTGTTGCTTTTGCTAACTACGGGTAGCGCTACCCGATTATTCATTTTAAAAGCTTCGTTGGCTACTTCCTGATCGTCTTGTGCAAGAAGAGTGATAAAACGACCATCCATCAGCTCACTTACTTTTGTATCCGGCGAAGCCAAAATAAAATCCTTTATACGAATATCATCAAGCAGTTCGCCTCTGTCATTAATCACATAAATCACATCAATTGTTTCGCTGCTCTTGGCATATTTTCGAATGGTATCCAACACTTCGGCCACGGTATTATTTTCGTAAACATAGGTGTAGTCAGGCGTCATAAGCCTGCCCACACTACCTTCCGGATAGCCCAATAACGACAGGGTTACTTTTCTTTCTTCCGGGTTAAGCGTCTTTACCAACTCTCTTACGGCGTTACTATCTAGTTCACTCAAAAAAGCAGTGCGGTCATCTGCAGGTAATTCGTTTAACAGTTCTGCCGCAGTAAAAGCAGGTAAGTTTTTGATGATTCTTTTTTGGGTAGGTAATTCTAAAATTTTAAAAACGCCTACTGCCCTGTGTATAGAAAGATGACTGATGATTTGTGTTTCGTAGTCCTCGTTTTCGTACAACAGTTCTGCCACATCACTGATGTTCTGGTCATTCAGCAATTCTTTTATCAACAGTTTATCTTCTGTGGCAATCAATTCTACAAACTGCTCCTGTAATGTTTTTTCTTCTAATTCTAAAGACATAATATTTTGGTGAATGGTGAATGGTCAATTGTGAATGGTCAATGGTGAATAGTCATTGGTGTATAGTCATTGGTGAACAGTGAATCTCATTTAATTAAGTTGAACATGCAATAAATTCATGAATAATTTTTTATGAACCCGGCAGAAGTTTTTCAATTAAGCTTCATTGGCGTCGCACTCTTGTACTTTTTATTCTTTATTCAACTAACTAATTTGTTTCTATTTCGATTTTTCAATTTTCAAAAAAACACCTTTTGTTTACAGGCTGTGCAATCCAGTTGACTCTATCAATTTCATCAACAACATTCAACTATTTTAAACAATCATTCACTACCTTCATCAACAACATTCAACAACATTAAACAACTCTTTCAGCCCTACCACCTTCGTCAACAACATTCAACAACATTAAAAATCATTCAACAACTCTTTCAGCCCTGCCACCTTCATCAACAACATTCAACCATATTAAACAATCATTCAACAACCCCAACACCCTATCACTCTACTTCCGTTCTTCTTAACTTGCAAATTACTTCAATTGAAATTAATAAAATGTTATGCGTAAAGCTTGTTTGTACCTGGCCGAAACAACTGCAATGGGCAGAGGGGTTTTTACTGATAAAAAAATTGCGGCCAATATAGTTATTGAAGTGGCGCCCGTAATTGTAATGAGTGAGCAGGACAGGCAACATCTTGATAAAACTTTATTGCATGATTATATTTTTGCCTGGGGAGCAGAAAGTAAGCAATGTTGTATGGCGCTTGGATGGGTGCCCATGTACAACCACCGCTACCAAAGCAATTGCGAATATTTTATGGATTTTGAAAAGGCAACTATTTTCGTAAAGACAGTGAGGCCAATAAAAAAAGACGAAGAACTAACTATCAATTACAACGGCGACTGGAATGATGCAGCCAAAGTTTGGTTTGATGTTGCTGCTGAATAATTGAACCTATTTTTTACTAAAGATCACTTATTGAAACGACTCTTTTTTCTTCACTACTTTTTACAGCCGCTACAATAATTTTCATGATGTCAATGGCTTCATCGCAGGTAACTGGCATTGGTGAACCTGTTGTAACTGACAGGTAATAATCTTCATAAAAATCAAGGTAATTTCCAGTGGCAGATGGTATTTTATCTTTGAAAATTATACCTTCTATATCTGTATGCAACAGCCCATACGTCGCTGTTGTTTCTACACCCCAATCTTCACTGCCCGGCTGCAGTCCCTCTAACAGTTTTGCTTCCTGAACATCACCCCGGCTTTTTATAAACGAACCTTTTGTGCCTTGCAGCACATTAGCGGGTGTAGCTTCCCTTACAAACATGCCCGATTTTAATCTTACCCTCATGGTTGGGTAATACAAAAGCAAATCAAATGAATCATCTACCTGCGATTGCGGGCGGGTAATTCTAATATCTGCAAATACCTGTTGCGGCATGCCAAAAAGGGTGATGGTCTGGTCAATTAAATGTGGCCCCAAATCATTCAGCAACCCGGCACCGGCGCCAGCTGTTTCTTTATGTTGCTTGGGTCCAATAACCGGCTTGTAACGATCGTATCGAAACTCAGCATCAACAATATCACCTAGTAAACCCTGTTTCAGCACAGCTTGTAAGGTTCTGCAATCGCTGTCGAAGCGGCGGTTTTGATAAACGCTGATGTTGCGATTAAGTTGCTTTGCCAGTTGCTTTAGTTCAATGGCTTCCTCTACAGTAGTGGTAAAAGCTTTTTCCACAATCACATCCTTACCTGCCAGCATTGCCGCTTTTGCATAATGGTAGTGCGTACTGTTGGGTGTATTTACTACCACCAGCTGTATAGATTTATCATCCAGCAGGCTTTCCATGGTTGGGTAGCTGGTAGTGCCCGGATAAATTTGTTGAATATTTTTTTGACTGCGTTCCCATGCACCCATTAGATGAAATCCTTTATGCACAGCAATAAAGGGTGCATGAAAAACTTTACCAGACATCCCGAATGATAGTAAGGCTGTATTGATAGGTTGCATGGAATTTATTTTATTGGTGGAAAATATCTAGCACTTTTTATTCAAGGCCATAACCAGCCTTCGTTTGCGAAAAAAAACTTATTCTGAATTTTTTATAATTTCTTACTCCCCCAAACCCCCGTTGGTAGCGCCCAGCAAAGCCATCATCCCCATGCCAATTTCAATTGCATCTTCATCAATATTGAACGTAGGTGTATGCCCGCCGATGGTTATTCCTTTGGCAATATTGCAGGTACCCAACCTGAAAAAACATGCAGGGATTTTGTGGGAATAAAAAGCAAAATCTTCTGCACCCATCCGGAGTTCGGTTTCTTCCACATTCTCCGCACCTAAATAGCTGGCAGCTTTTTTATGAGCTGCGGCACTCAGGGCTTCGTTATTAAAAACAAATGGGTAACCCACATCAATTTTTATATCAATTGCTGCGCCCATGCTTTCTACTAAACTGGTAGCTATTTTTTTTATAAGGTCGTGTGCTTTAAACCGCCATTCTTCGTTCATGGCTCTAAAAGTGCCCATCAGCTTTACTTCCGAAGGTATTACATTGGTTGTATTGCCTCCTTGAATTGCAGTAATGGATAGTACTGACGGATTAAAAGGATTATTGTTTCGGCTGATGATTTGCTGCAGGCTCACCACCAAACTCGATGCAATGTAAATGGTATCTGCAGTAAATTGCGGCGCAGCAGCATGTCCGCCTTTTGCCTTGATGGTAATATAAATTTCATCTGCGCTAGCCATCACCATACCACCTCTAAAACTTAGTTTACCGCTTGGTAATGTGCTGTGCACATGCATGCCAAAAATGCTTTGAGGTGCAGGATTTTCCAGCACGCCTTCTTTAATTAGTAAACTTGCACCACCAGGGTTTTTTTCTTCGCCCGGTTGAAATATTAATTTGATGGTTCCTTCCCATTCATCTTTTAACTCACTTAAAATTTTGGCAGCACCTAATAAACAGGCAGTGTGTGCATCATGGCCGCAGGCATGCATAATACCCGGCTTACATGATTTATACGGCACATCATTTTCCTCCATAATAGGTAGTGCATCCATATCGGCCCGCAGGGCTACTACTCTTTTTTCTGGATTTTTGCCTTTTAATAAGCCAATTACGCCAGTGGTTGCTTTTATCTCGAAAGGGATGCCGAAACTGGTTAATTTTTCCTGAACAAAACGAGCCGTTTCAAATTCCACGTAACTTAACTCCGGGTTGGCATGCAGATGCCTGCGAATAGCTACAAATTCCGCAGCATATTGCCCGGCCAGTTTTTTTATTTGTTGTTCCAATGTTGCACTCACAGCAATTGGTTTAGGGGTATTTGTTAAAAGAAACAATTGGAGTTGATGGCTATTTTAACTTCGCCAATTGCCTATTGCATATTGTCTTTATTCCTATCCGGTTTTACCTCTACGGTTTCGGACGACAGGTAAATATTTGAAGCTACCATTTTATTCTTTAGAATTTCTTTTCTGTAATCCTCTGCTTCCTGCTTATCTAGAAAGTTACCAAATTTCAACTTAATATAAGGTGGCTGAAAACTCATGTAAACTTTTTGTTCGGGGTAGCGCTGTAATAATTGGGTCCGCACTTTCATGGCAAGGGTTCTGTCGTTGGTACTCAGCAGCATCAGACGGTAGCCTTTTGCTGTTGTTTTTGCTTTAGCTACTATGTCGTCGTTGAAGCCTGCTTCTATTTTAGCCAAATCATCTAACCTGCTGTCCTTAATAATAGTAACTTTTCCGGCAGGCCGGGTGCTGTCAACTGTATTGAGGTTATTTTGTGCGCTTGCTATATTAATCTGTATGCCAATCAAATAAAGTAAAACTATTCTTTTCATATAATTCTATTGTCAAAAACTATTCCATTCCTATTGTTGATCCGCTTCTTCTACAATTTTTATGCTGCTGCTACAGCCAAGTCTTGTAGCGCCCGCCTCAATAAGTGCTTTGGCAAAAGTATAGTTTTTTATTCCGCCGCTTGCTTTGATTTGTACTGCATCTGCCAGGTGTTTTCGCATAAGGGCTACCGCTTCAACAGTGGCACCTGTTGCCGCATATCCGGTGGAGGTTTTCATAAAATCAACTCCGGCAGCACCA
>JBBQEA010000082.1:0-19793 GCA_038320245.1 Chitinophagales bacterium
ACATGTATTGGGCTTGCTGTTAAATGGCATGAACAATATCAGCCGTAGTTTTAATGAAATAAAAGTGGGCCAATGGATAAGAGATGGTAACAGGGGTACTGAGCTCACCGGAAAAACAGTTGGTATTATAGGCTATGGTAATACCGGCAGTGCTTTTGCAAAACTGCTGGCTTCCTTTGATGTAACTGTGTTGGCATATGATAAATACAAGTTTGGTTTTGCAAAAGATTATATCCGGGAAGCCAATCTTGGTCAGATTTGCCGATATGCTGATATTATCAGTTTTCATGTGCCACTTACTGCCGAAACAGCCTATATGGCCAATGATGAGTTCTTTAATGCGTTGCAACAAAAGCCATGGTTTATTAACGCCTGCAGAGGTGGTGTGGTGGATACTTCGGCTTTAATCAGCGCATTGCAAAATAACCTTATTTCCGGCGCTGCCCTGGATGTATTGGAAAATGAAAAGCTGGAAAGTTTTACTTTGGAACAACAGGAGCAACTGGATTTTTTAACAACACAACCCAATGTACTGCTCACTTCACACATTGCCGGGTACAGCCATGAAGCCTTTTACAAAATGAGTAAGGTATTGCTTGAAAAACTAGGCTTTTAAAAAAAATACTATATTTGCTTATCTGCAACGCTTCGGTTATCCGGGGCGTTGTATTTTTTTATTACTATTAAACGAAATGTTATGAGTGAAACCAACTATGTGAAAAAAGATACATTCGAAAAAATGAAGCAAGAGCTGTATCTCTTAAAAAGTGTGGAACGGCCCGCCGCAAGCGCTGCTATTGCAGAAGCAAGAGAAAAAGGTGACTTAAAAGAAAATGCTGAATATGATGCTGCTAAAGAAGCGCAAGGTATGCTGGAAGCAAAAATCAAATACCTGGAAGGTGTAATTGCAACTGCCAGAATTTTGGATGAAACCAATATTGACACCAGTCATGTATCGATCCTTACTAAAGTTACACTTACCAACCTTGGCACCAAAAAACAAATGACCTACCAGATAGTTTCTGAAAAAGAAGCCGACCTTAAACTGGGAAAAATTTCTGTGACATCTCCCATTGGCAAAGGTTTGCTGGGCAAAGTTATTGGCGAAGTAACAGAAGTGCAGGTGCCGGCCGGTAAACTTAAATTTAAAGTGGAAAATATTACTTTGTAATAGCCGTCAAAAACAATTTTTAAAACCCCGCTCATTTGAGTGGGGTTTTTGTTTGTACTTTTATTCAAACTTTTAATATGACTATTTTTTCTAAAATTATTGCCGGAGAAATTCCTTCTTATAAAATTGCTGAAGATGATAAATTCTTTGCGTTCCTGGATATCTTCCCTATGGCGAGTGGTCATGTATTGGTAGTACCAAAAGTGGAGACGGATAAATTCTTTGACCTTGAGAAAGACTACTTAGCTGCAATGCTATTATTTGCCCAGCCAATTGCACATGCCATTGAAAAATCTTTTCCATGTAACCGTTGCGGAATGAGTGTTATGGGGCTTGAGGTGCCTCATGCACATATGCACCTTGTACCAATTAACAATGCAGATGATTTGAATTTTACAAGAACCAAGTTGAAATTAACTGCAGAAGAATTGAGAGAGGTACAGGAAAAAATTATAGCAGCTATCAGCCAATCAACCAAAAAGTAAGCAGCATTCTCAAACCAATGGCGCTTATTTCTTTGTAACTCTTCCGGGATTCTTACCAATAAAATCATCCCAGCCTTTAGCCTTTCCTCCGGAACTCTGCGCCAAAACATTACCCTGAAAGTGATGACATACAGCCACCGCAAGTGCATCTGAAGCATCTAAATGTTTGGGATCATCAGAAAAGTTTAATAAGCGCTGCAGCATTTTTAGTACCTGCTCTTTACTTGAATTACCATTTCCCGTTACGGATTGTTTTATTTTTTTGGGAGAATATTCTGTTACCTCAAGTCCGTGGCGCATAGCAGCGGCAAAGGCTACACCTTGCGCCCTGCCTAGCTTTAGCATGCTTTGTACATTTTTTCCAAAAAAGGGTGCTTCAATGGCAAATACATCCGGCTTGTATTTTATGATAAGGCCACTTACGGTATTGTAAATAAGCTGTAGCTTTTTATAATGGTCGCTTCCCCTGCCGGGATTGAGTGTATCCATTTCTACCAGTTGCATTTTATGGCCGGTAATTTTTATGATACCATAACCCATTAATGAGGTGCCGGGGTCAATGCCTAAAATAGTAATGGATGGGTGCTGCACGTATGGGTGGTTTATGAAGTAAATTATTTTTAAAGTATCATTGCACAAGAAAAATATTGGTCAATAGCGATTTACCAGCTAACCTAATAAAAGTTTCTTTAAGCTAAAAAAGCACAAGTAAGGTTATTTTCTTTAAACAAAAATTAACAAAATCATTTTTACAACAACGCTTTATAAAGATCAAACAATTGAAAAAAAATTTAGGATAACAAAGGTTGACCGCATTATCTTGAATGGCCTCAGAAAAAAAGCGTTAAGAAAATTTGAATGATTACCGTTAAGAAATGAAATTGATGTTACCAATGCCTGGGTTTGCTTTTAGTCAGTAAGTCGCACAAAAGCTTTGCTTTGTTCTACTGCTAGAGCTAATTTCATTTTAGGTAAACATTCAAATTTTTAGCTTTTATTCTGAAGCCTTGATTTTTTTTGTTACTTTTTTTTATCAAGAAAAAAAAGTAAACAGACTCTAACCCCGGCACAAAAAGGTTAAGTTGTAAAGACTAATTATTTTAATTTATTAAACTACTGATTGAACAAAAATATCAAAATACTACTCAACTATTTTTTAGCACCGCTAATTTTTATAGTGCTTAGCTGGAGCCTGTACCACCAAATACGGCAGCAGCAAGATCTTGCGCTGCGTTGGGCAGAAATTAAAACCGGCTGGACGCAGGGAAAATTTTGGCTGGTAATGCTGTTGATGCTCGTAAACTGGGGAATAGAGGCCAGAAAATGGCAGGTACTGGTGCAGCATGTACAACAGTTTTCTTTATGGCGTGCTTTTAAATCGGTGTTATCCGGCTGTAGCGTAACAATGCTTACACCCAACCGTATTGGAGAATATGGCGGGCGCATTTTATATATTGATGAGGGCAACCGCATCAAAGCAATTTCTTTGACCATTGCAGGAAGCATCAGTCAATTACTGGTAACGCTGGTAATGGGTAGTTTCGGTTTAATTTATTTAAGATATATTTCACACAACGGCGGCAGCAGTTTGCCTGTTTTACCTGATTTTTGGGGTGATGTGCTGATTTACCTGAGTGTAGGTATTACTGCTGTACTATTTCTGTTTTACTGGCGACTAGGTTGGCTGGTAAGGGCAATAGAAAAAGTGCCGGCGTTTAGTAAAGCAATAAAGCATATTAGTGTGCTGGATGAATTGAACACTAGTCGTTTGTTACGCATTGTAAGTTTATCGTTGGTGCGGTATTTGGTATTTGTGTGGCAATATATTTTGTTGCTGCAGGTTATGCAGGTGCATATTCCCTTTGTTACCTGCTTTTGGCTGATAGCAGTTTTTTATCTTGTATTAGCAGTAGCGCCTACCATAGGGTTTGTGGAACTGCCCGTAAGGGTAACAGCATCCTGGACTTTGCTCCATTTGTACACTGCCAACGAACTGGGTGTTGGCACCGCTGCATTGGGCATTTGGTTAATAAACCTGGTATTACCTGCCATTTTGGGTAGCCTGTTATTATTGCGTATTAAAATTATAAAAGTTAAAAATGAGTAAAGTTTATAAAATATTTTTAGTTGTTTTCGTATTAAGTGCCTTTACAACTGCGCCTACAGGAGATGAGTTTTGCGGACTTAAGAATACGTCTTTTCAGGCAGGTGAATCAGTAACCATGAGGGTATTTTATTCCACATTGGGTATGTACGTAAGTGCCGGCGAAGCCACTTTTAATACCAGCCTGGAAAGGTTTAATGGCAAAACAACTTATCACTGTGTGGGAGAAGGCAGATCTTATCCATTTTTCGATAATTTTTTTAAGGTAAGAGATCGCTACGAAAGTTATATTGATACGGCTACCTTGTTACCGGTTAAATTTATAAGAAATGTAGATGAAGGGGGTTATAAAATTTATAACAATATAACGTTTAATCACAGTGCCAATACTGCCGTAACAACCAATGGAATTTTTAAAACTACCAATTGTATTCAGGATGTGGTAAGTGCTATTTACTATGCCCGTAATATTAATTTTGATAAATACAAACAAGGAGATAAAATCCCTTTTGATATGTTTCTGGATGATGAAGTGTATCACTTATACCTTCGCTACCTGGGCAGGGAAACTGTAAAAACAAGGTATGGTAAATTTAAGGCTATTAAGTTTAAACCTTTACTGATAAAGGGAACCATCTTTGAAGGGGGCGAAAAAATGTTAGCCTGGATAAGTGATGACCCTAACCATTTATTGCTACGGGTAGAGAGCCCTATTACTGTTGGTAGCATAAAAATAGATATGTTCGGATACAAAAATTTAAGGTATCCTTTAACTTCACTTTTAAGCCTGCGATAGACCTATTGATCGTTTAGTGGGTTTAGAGGTTTAGCAGGTTTAGCAGGTTTAGAGGTTTAGAAGTTTAGAAGTTTAGTTGCCGCAGTAAATTGCAAATTAATGGTAAGGATAAGCATAAAATGTAGTACCAGTTGGTGAACTGTCCTTGATTTATCAACTATCAATTATCAACTATTAATGCTCTTAAATCACACTTCACAAATCACAAATCACACTTCACAAATCACAGATCAAAGATCAAAAACCACACTTCACAAATCTCTTATTGTTTATGATCAAATTCTCTTGGCGCAGTATGGGTGTAATTTTTATCGAAACTTACAAAAAAGTTTAAGTAAATCACCCTGCTTAGGCGCATAAGCCATGGCTGCAGTATTACCAGCAATACGCAGTTTAAACCAAGCCACCAAAATACACGGTTATCATCTGTAGATACGCCAATTAATACCCACCAGGCTACAAATGAACTTACAGAAATGGCTACTGCAAGCGCATAACTAACATAGCCGGTACCATACCAAAAGCCCTGTTCAAGATCGTATCGCTGTCCACATTCGGCACATCTTTCAGGCATGTCAAAAATTTTTGAAAGCTTAAGGTTGCTATAAGGATTGCTGTTATTGTACATTTTTCCACGCCTGCATCTGGGGCATTTCATCGTAAATATGCTCAATAAATAGTTGGGGGTTGGTATTTTTTCTTCCATTTTTAAAAAGTCAGGGTTGTCCAGTTGGTTATCTCTGGTTTGAATTACTTATTTTTCTGATAAATTATTCAACAGGAAATATATCTGGCAGGCTGCAAAATTCGTTATAAATTATTTGTTAGCAGTTTTATTCTTGATGGACTTACATGGTTTGGGTAGTTTAAGTTCCTTAAATACCTGATTGGTAGCAGCTGGGGTAACTTAAGTTTTTGATTTGCGGATCGCCTTTTATTTTAAATAGCTGATCACGGCAAGAAGGATAAAAAAACTAATAGAATACCAATCAGCCAACTTTTTGGCTTTTAAAATGTTTGATGATGGCACTAAGTATGTAAAAAACTTATCTTTACTATAGTTAATAAAGTATTATGGAGATTAAACCGGGGCCATTATTATCCAATATCGATAACCCAGCCGATTTAAAAAAATTAAGCAAGGAGCAAATGCACCAGGTGTGCGACGAACTCAGGCAATACATCATTGATGTGGTGAGTGTGCATGGTGGCCATTTTGCAGCTAGTTTAGGTGTGGTAGAATTAAGTGTGGCATTGCATTATGTGTACAATACGCCTTACGACCAGTTGGTTTGGGATGTTGGTCACCAGGCTTACGGTCATAAAATACTCACCGGCCGCAGGGATAATTTTTCCTCCAACAGAAAATACAAAGGATTTAGTGGCTTTCCCAACCGCAGCGAAAGTGAATACGATACTTTTGGCGTGGGTCATTCTTCCACTTCTATCAGCGCTGCCCTTGGTATGGCCATGGCTGCAAAATATAAAGGCGAAAAAGACCGTAAATCCATTGCTGTAATTGGTGATGGCGCCATGACGGCAGGTCTTGCGTTTGAAGCCATGAATCATGCCGGCGTTGCAGATAGCGATGTGCTCATTATTTTGAATGACAATTGCATGAGCATTGATCAAAATGTAGGTGCATTAAAAGAATACCTCACCGATATTACCACATCGCCAACTTACAATAAAATAAAAGAAGATGTTTGGAATATCTTGGGCAAACTACCTGCAGGTACAAACCTCAGCCGCAAGGTTGCCCACAAAATTACGGAGGGAGTTAAAGGAATTGTAAGCAGCAAAGCCAACCTTTTTGAAGCACTCAAACTGCGTTATTTTGGCCCTATCGATGGACATAATATTAGTAAGCTGATTGATACTTTACAGGATCTTAAAAATATTCCCGGCCCCAAAATTTTACACATTGTTACCGTTAAAGGTAAAGGCTATTCGCTCGCAGAAAAAGATCAAACAAAATGGCATGCGCCCGGTTTATTCGATAAAGTAACCGGCGAAATACAGAAGAAAAAATTTGACATTCCGCAACCGCCCAAATACCAGGATGTATTTGGACATAGTATTATTGAGCTGGCAGAAGCCAACAACAAAATACTCGCCATTACACCTGCAATGCCAAGCGGTTCTTCCTTAAAATATATGATGGAAAAAATGCCCGACAGAGCTTTTGATGTGGGCATCTGTGAACAGCATGCGGTTACGCTAAGTGCTGGATTGGCAACACAAGGAATGCGGGTGTTTTGCAATATCTATTCTTCCTTTATGCAACGGGCATACGATATGGTAATACATGACGTGGCCATTCAAAACCTGCCGGTGGTTTTTTGTTTAGATAGGTCTGGCCTTGTTGGTGAAGACGGTCCAACGCACCATGGTTGTTACGACATTGCCTACATGCGCTGCATACCCAACATGATTGTGAGTGCACCGATGAATGAAAAAGAATTGCGCAACCTGATGTACACGGCACAACTGGAAAGTACAACCAGTCCGTTTGTAATTCGTTATCCAAGAGGCGAGGGTGTAATGCCGGAATGGAAAACGCCGTTTGAAGCCATCACAATTGGTAAAGGAAGAAAACTAAAAGACGGGCAGGATGTGGCGATACTTTCTTTTGGTCATCCTGGCAATTTTGCCGCAGCGGCTATCCGTGATGTTAAGGCAGATGGAATTAATCCGGCTCACTACGATATGCGTTTTGCAAAGCCGTTGGATGAAGTTATGCTGCATGAAGTATTCAGTAGATTCAATAAAATAATTACGGTAGAAGATGGAACGGTGGTAGGTGGTTTTGGCAGTGCCATTCTGGAATTTATGAATGAGCATGGCTACAAAGCGGATGTAAAAATAATGGGTATCCCGGATAGATTGGTAGAACATGGAACACCCAAACAATTGTATGATGAAATTGGATTGGATGCCAATGCCATTGCAGCAACGCTCCGTTCATTTATGAAGGATAAAGTGTTGGTGAGTACAACATTTCAATAAAATAATTTCATTGAATTTTAAACCGGCTTTGGCCGGTTTTTTTAATATGAGACAAGCCTGAGAAGCATTGGTCATCATCGTTGTGTCACTCACTTTTACGGCATACCATTGAGGAACTTTAATCACAATTTATGGGGTTCATTTAATTTGTTTTGCTTTATAGGTCCCGGCGGTAGATTTAGTCGATAAAACTATAAACAATAAAATGCAAACTGCTAAACCCCGATGTATTAAGATGCTTGAATTATAAAACTGCTACACTTGTAAATGATCAAGTACGGGTTACTCAAAATGCCAGATTTTTTGCGACGGAATTTAACGAAAGCAATTTTAAATGATTTGGGTTAAAATTTGAAAACCTCGCCGTAACAATGTACGAACATACAACCCAAAATGTATGCTGCATTGTAGTAAAACAATTACACCAACTAATTGCCTTCAGCTATTCTCTGCCGTTTTTGTAGTTGCTACCTTTATGATGTTAAAAAAATCCAAACTTATCAAATCCAGATCCATATCCTACAACCAACCTGGCACCTGAATCGAAAAATAGCCTTCATGATCGAAGGCTTTTTTATTTTCACAAAATTTGAAGTTGAGCATGGTTTTCCATTCTCTTGCTTTTGAACAAACAATGCAACGTCTCATTTGCATTGTAGAATAATAATGACAACAATCAAGTTTCTTTTGCTATTTCCTCGTTCTTATGCAGGTACTACCTTTATGATGTTAAAAAATGTAACCCTATTAGAACCTGAAAATATTCTGAAACCACCTTTAAACCTAAACCGAAAAAATAGCCTTCATCATTGGGGGCTTTTTTTATACCAAAAACTATCGGTTAGTGTCATTTAAAATCTTTATAAAAATGAACACACTGCTGCAAGTATTTATTAATGTAGAAAAATTACGACAACAACTGGTTCTCTTTAGCTATGCGCTTGTACTTTTACAGATGTTACCTTTATGATGTTAAAAAATCCAAACTTATCGAATACAGATCCTTATCCTAAAACCAACTTAAAACCTACACCTAAACCTAAAAAACAGCCTTCAGTAATGAAGGCTGTTTTCATTTTTTCACAACTAAAATTTGAAAGTAATTGCGAATGCTCTTCTAGATACATACACACCGCAAAATGTATCCTGCTGGTTTGTCGAAAAGCAATTACAACAACCGAGTTTCTTTAGCTATTCTTTAGTGTTATTACCCATGCTACCTTTATGATGTTAAAAAAATCCAGCCCTATAAAATCCAAAAAATATCCTAAAACCACCTCTAAAACCTGAACCGAAAAATCGCCTTCATCACTGAAGGCTTTTTCATTTTTTCCCTATATGAATCCTGCTGTTAAAAAAACCTCTCCTGCATAAGCATAAAATGCAAAATCTATACTACGCTGTAGAAAAATTATGATGTCAATCGAGATTCATTTGCTATTTCCTGGCGGTTTTACAGATAGTACCTTTATGATGTTAAAAAAATCCAGACTTATCAAATCCAGATCCGTATCCTACAACCAACTTAAAACCTAAACCTGAACCTCGATAGATAGCCTTCATCATTGAAGGCTTTTATCATTATTCAAAACTTGAAACATAAGTTTAAACAGGCATTTAAACATGACCTTACAATGCAACAGGCATCCTACATTGTCGAAATTTAATGACAACAACTGATTGTCATTTGCTATTTCCTGGCAATTTTACAGATAATACCTTTATGATGTTAAAAAAATCCGAACTTATCAAATCCAGATCCGTATCCTAAAAAGCACCTTATCCCACAAGATTAAATTAAGAAAAAGGGCCTTCAGTACTGAAGGCCCTTTTTCTTAATTACCTGGTCTTTATTAAATACTCTATTCTGAAAATATTATTGCTTTACAAACTTGGCTGTAATGGTATTGATGCCGTTATTCACACGAACCAGGTAAGTACCCTTTGCCAGTTTCGAAATATTAACAGTCTGCGGATTTCTGCCAATTTTATTTACTAAAACGGTAGCTCCTTTTCCATCAATAATTTCAAATTGACTCTTACTGCTTATTTCACCTAGCACACTAATATTGAGTATATCCGAAACAGGGTTTGGATAAATCTTAATCACCGCATTTCCAGTTGCTGACAGGCCAGATTTAGATGCAGTTCCCAATGCTACTTTCAATGTATAACAGGTTGCTGCATTGTTGGCACCGTTGTATCCAAATACCTGTGCGTAATAGGTACCTGCAGCCGCTGTATAACTTATTGATTCACTAGAGGTACCGCCTGCCTGAGAAATACCAACCTGTGTACCGGCGCTATTCAATAATTTTAAATCATAATCTGCAGGCAGCGTAGTAAGGGTAAGGGAAATGGTGCCGGCATTTGTAATAACAAACTTGTAGTTGTCAATATCAGCCTTTGGGCTTATTAGGCCCGTAATGTTGGTATTAAATGGAATAATAGCCGCTCCTGAAGTTGTGCCATTGGTACTTACATCATATGTACTTTGACAACTTGTTACTGTAGTTGCGGTTGCTTTAATGGTATAGCAGGTAGCGCTGTTAGCGCCACTGTAACCAACTACTTTAATGTAATAAGTACCTGCCGCCTGGCTAGATAATGACACCGTTTCTGTTGCCGTGGAACCTGCACCCGAACCAATTTGTGTACCTGCACTGTTATACACGTACAAGTCATAATCCACACCCGTTGGGCCAACAAGATTGTAAGTAATATTGCTGGTGGCAGTAGTAGTTATTTTGAAATAATCGATATCAGTTGTTGTTGTAATAGCCGCAGAGTTTGTAACACCGGAAGTGATAGCAGCAGAAGTAGCCAGGGTTTCGTTTGGCTCAAAAGCCGTTCCACAGGTAGAAGCTGCATTGGTAGTAAACTGTGCAGCCGTAAAGCCACTTGTGCCGTTAGCGCCACAGTTGGTACTAACCCTGTAATCGTACAAAGCGCTTGAAGTTAATCCACTAATTGCAACTGAAGTTGAGGTAGCAGCTGTTGCAGCACTTGTCCAGATGGCATCCGTATTTAATTTATAATCTACCGCATAACTTGCAGCGCCACTTACTGCAGTCCAGCTAACAGTAGCTCCTGAAGAGGTGATTGCCGATGAAGCTAAACCAGACGGAGCAGCACACACAAAAGGGGCTGTTGTTGTAAACTGTGCAGCAGCAAAACCACTTGCGCCATTAGTGCCGCAATTAGTACTTACCCTGTAATCATACAAAGCGCTTGCAGTTAGTCCGCTGATTGCAACTGAAGTTGACGTAGTAGCTGTTGCAGCACTTGTCCAGGTGGCATCCGTATTTAATTTATAATCTACCGCATAACTTGCAGCGCCACTTACTGCAGTCCAGCTAACAGTAGCTCCGGAAGATGTGATTGCAGATGAAGTTAAACCGGATGGAGCAGCACATACAAAAGGTACAGTTGTAGTAAACTGTGCTGCCACAAAATTTCCACTTCCGGAAGCGCAGGTTGCTTTAACTCTCCAATCGTATAAAGACCCTTGATTAAGACCGGTAAGATTTGCTGAAGCAGCAGTTTGTGCAGTTGAAAAACTTGTCCAGGTTGAAGTACTATTTAGTTTATAGTCAACTGCATAACTGCTGGCGCCTGCAACTGCAGTCCAGCTAACAGTTGCTGTGTTGCTTCCAATTGCCGATGAAGTTAATCCTGTTGCATCGCCACAGGCAATAGAACCGCCAATGGTAAAGTTGCTGTTGGAAATATCAAAGAAAATATTACCTACAGCTTCCACTTTTATTCTTGCAGTGGTGGTTGCTGTTGCAGGTATCACCAAGGCTTCGGTACCGTCATTGGGCGTGCTTGCAGCAAGTACTGTTGGAAAAGTTTGTCCACCATCTGTGCTTAGTGAAATTTTTACATTGGCACAAAGTACGGGTGTTAAATTACTGCTGGCTACACTCCAGGTTATGGTTTGTGTGCTGCCACCAGCCCATGTTACAGCAGTATTTGGGGCTGTAACAGCAAACGGACCTGAAGCAGAACTGACAGTTACTACCATGTCTGTAAAGGCAGTTTGCCCTACTGAAACAGGTGAGGTAGAACTATACGGAGCATTATCCCTAACCGTTAACCGGAAGTTCAATGTTCTGGCAACTGAACTTAATGCTTCTGTATTTGCGCCAGCATCGCCACCTGTTAAAGGACCACTGATTAGTGCGCCGGCAAGGATGGTTGCTAATTTTGGAAAATATCTTACAGGAGATGTTGTAGGGCTAAATGATATCCAGTTAGGGCCGGTTGCCTTGGTGGCACTTGCTACACTGCTTGCACCTGTTTGTTTGGAAGATGCATTATCATTTTGCTCCCAGGAATAAGTTAATACATCGCCGGCATTGGCATCTGTAGCAGAACCCGTTAAAGCAAAGGGCGTACTTTTTGGAATTGTATAATTGCTAACTGCTGCAACAACAGGAGTTGCATTAGTAATACTGCTGGTAACCGGGCAGGTTTTGGTTGCCAGGTTAGCTTGTATCTGGGCAATGGAAGCCTGATGATAGCTGGCAATTGAATGTGGCGCAATATCCTGACTGGTAATGCCTGCATAGCCCATGATGGTGATACCAGAACCTGGTTCTTTATTAACGCCAGAACCTTCATTGTTCATTGAAAAAGTATGATTGGCTCCCAGTTGATGACCAACTTCATGCACCACATAATCAATATCAAAATTATCTCCCTGTGGAATAGCGTCAGCAGGCGAAGTAAATCCACTTCCTTTGCCAGATGCACAAATACAACCGATACAACCGGCATTTCCACCGCCACCGGAAGCGCCGAACAAATGCCCGATATCATAGTTGGCATCTCCTATAACGGAGGTTAAAGTTGACTGCAACTGTGCATTCCATGTTCCGCCTGCACCTGTAGCTGCTGCATCGTAAGGGTCAGTAGCAGGGTCGTAATATATAACATTTGTTGAGGCCGCAACCAGATTCAGGTGAAGCGCCAGATCTTTTTCATAAACACCATTGCAACGGGTTAGTGTTGCATTAATACCAGCAAGTACTAATCCTACCTGTGCGGAACTTGTTGCACCAAAATAGTTTGAATATTCAGCGGTTACCGACTGGGCCAAACGCATGGTCTTTAAATCGGCACCCGACCTTAATGCAGTGCCTGCAGCAGCAGCTTGCTTATTTAATTCTGTAACAGAATTTTGTTCAACGGTTGAACAGGTCCATAACAATTTTCCGGATTTTTTTTGAGATTTGAATACTGCGTAAACCGCATGATCTTTAGAATATGCTTCAATGAATTCATTCTCTTTATCTGTCCTGAAAACCATTGTCTGTATGCCTTTAGGCGAAATGCTTAATTTTAAAGTAGCAGATTTATCCGTAATGCCTTTACCGGAAAATGCCCTTATCTCAGGAAACAGGGCCTGCAAGGCGGGTTCAAAATTAGAGGCTTCCACTACTTCAAATTGCTCAATTCCACCATCAGCATTTGGCAGCGAAATTACCGTTGAATGTTTGGAAGCCTGTTTGCCCGCTACAGAAAATAATTGCTGCCGGAAAGGGGCAATACTTAAATTGAATAGTTTGAAATTGGTTGGAAAAGACTGTCGTGCTACAGTTTTGTCTGTATTGATTTTACCAACATTGTTGTGTAAAGTCCATGCATTCTTTTGTGCCATTACAACATGTAAAAACAGGAATGACAGCAGTGCTAGTAGCAGCTTTTTCATAATTAGTTTTGGTTTTAAAATATTAGTAAACTTTGAATTTAATTGTATTTATTCGATCCATTGTCAAAATCAGTATGAATCGCACCTCGTTAACTACTCATTAACATTTGGATGAAATAAGGAATTAAAAATTTATATCTATTTAAACGGATACGTTTATTTTTACTGTAAACCATCCGTTATGCTAAAATCTGTTTACAGTTTACTAAAAAAAGATGTGTTGCTCGAACTGCGGCAGCAGCATACATTATATGGTATATTGTTGTACATCGCATCTACTGTTTTTGTGCTATCTCTTTCTGTACAGGAATTGGAAGCCAATGTGTGGAACGGATTGTTTTGGGTAATACAGTTGTTTGTTTGTGTAAATGCAGTAGCTAAAAGTTTTTTGCAGGAAAGCAAGGGCAAAATGTTGTACTACTATTCTATAGTATCGCCGGTACAATTTATCATTGCTAAAATCATCTATAATGTATGTTTAATGATTGGTATGAGCCTGGTAAGTTTATTATTATATGCCATTTTTTTAAACAATCCTTTAAGTAAAGTCTTTCAGTTTACCGGTATCGTAGTATTGGGTGGGGCAAGCATTAGTTTGGTTTTTACGTTAATGAGTGCCATTGCGGCCAAAGCCAATCAGAATGCTGCACTAATAGCCATACTTGGTTTTCCGGTGATATTGCCCTTGCTGTTGTTGCTGATGCAATTGAGTAAGGCTGCTTTCAATGAAATTTTTAGAGAGGGTGCCTTACTTCAGTTAACAGGCTTAATTATAGGGCTCGATTTGCTGATTGTAGGAATGGCAGTAGTTCTATTTCCTTATTTGTGGAAAGAGTAATTAAGGATTTCACGCAAAGACGCAGAAAAGCAAAGAAGCAAAGTTTGCTATTGAATAAAAAATGTTTATCCTTTGCTTCTTAGCAGCTTTGCTTCTTTGCGTGAAAAAAAACATTAGCATCATTTCCTGCTTTGCCTCTTTGCTTCTTTGCATGAAAAACCAAGAGTATTATTCGCTTCTTTGCGTGAAAACCAAAATATTATTCCTTCCTTTTTAACCTTTACCCTACCTTTGCGGCACTCAAAAAATCCTTTTGTACGTGAATAAAAGTTGGTGGAAAATAGCATCTTTTTTGTTGTTGGTTTATACCATTGTTGGCGGGTTTTTATTGGAGGTGCCACACCTGCCAATCCTCAACGAAACAATCCGTAATCTTTATTTTCATGTTGCCATGTGGTTTGGTATGATGATTCTCTTTATTGTTAGTTTTGTTTACAGCATCAAATACCTTAGGGGATTTAATTACCGCTATGATATATACGCCAAACAGTTTGCAGCTTTGGGATCCCTATTTGGAATTTTGGGCTATACTACAGGCGCCATCTGGGTTTCAGTAACCTGGCTTACAGACCAAAGCCAGTCTATTGGCAGTGTGATGAAGGAGCCAAAACTAATTGGTGCTGCTATTGCCTTACTAATTTATGGGGCCTATTTTGTTTTAAGGGGTTCATTTACAGATATTGATAAAAGGGCAAGGATAAGTGCCGTGTACAATATATTCGCTTTTGTAATGTTGTTTCCCAGTATCTGGATTATTCCAAGGTTAGTAGGTAGTCTTCATCCTGGTGCGCCGGGAAGTGACAGTGGCAACCCGGCTTTGAATTTTAAAGATGTTGACCTTAGGTTGCGGATGGTATTTTACCCGGCTATAATAGGTTGGACGTTGCTCGGCGTTTGGATTGCCACTTTAAAAATAAGACTGCAGCTTATGAAAGATAAAAGTCTGCTGCAGCAAACCCCTACAAAAAATAGTTGATATGGAATACCTAAAAAAACTCGTTCTGTTGTTATTGATTGCATTAAATGGAGCAATTGTTTTTGCTCAGGATAATAAACCGGTGGAAATGGCAGATGTAATGCGCAGCAATGGAAAGATATATGTAGTGGTGGCTATTTGCCTTACTATATTAATAGGTTTGTTTTTGTATGTGTGGAATGTGGATAGAAAGATTTCCAAACTGGAAAAAGAGTAAACATTTTTTCCGGACGATCCTTTTTCGAATATTCATATCAATAATTCAGACAAGCTAAATATAGGTATAAAGCTGAACGGAGCGTCGCCAATGAAGCTTAATAGTAGTACAAAACCATGTCATCAAAAAAGTATTTAAATATTTAATAACAGTAGCTTCTTGCCAGTTGCTATATTTTTAATTACGATTGCTTAAAACTAAAAGAACGATTATGTCAAACACAAACTACAGCTTTTTTCAAAGCGTTGAAACCAGTTTCGATAAAGCAGCAAAATTTACCAAGTGGGATAAAGGTTTATTGGAGCAAATTAAGGCCTGTAACAGCGTTTACAGAATGCGTTTTCCCGTAAAAATGGATGATGGAAGAATTGAAGTGATTGAGGCTTATCGTGTGCAACACAGCCAACACAAAAGCCCTTGTAAAGGGGGTATTCGTTTTAGCGACGAAGTAAATCAGGATGAAGTAATGGCACTTGCTGCTTTAATGACGTACAAGTGTGCTATAGTAAATGTTCCTTTTGGAGGAGCAAAAGGAGGCATTAAAATAAACCCGGGCAAATACAGTGTGTACGAACTGGAAAAAATTACACGCAGGTACACATCGGAGTTGGTAAAGAAAAATTTTATTGGTCCTGGTATTGATGTTCCTGCACCTGATTATGGTACTGGCGAACGTGAGATGGCGTGGATAGTGGATACTTACCAATCATTGAAGCCGGGCGAAATTGATGGTGCAGGTTGTGTAACCGGTAAACCTATAACGCTTGGAGGAGTTCGTGGTCGTAAAGAAGCAACCGGTTTGGGGGTTTTCTTTGGTGTTAGGGAGGTTTGTAATATGCCCGAGATAATGGCAAAATTGGGATTACCCATTGGTATTAAAGGTAAAACAGTCGTGGTTCAAGGATTGGGAAATGTGGGCTATCATAGTGCAAAGTTTTTTCGTGAAAATGGAGCTAAAGTAATTGCCATTGCTGAGTATAATGGAGCTATTTTTAATGCCGATGGATTGAACGAGGAAGAGGTTTTTCAGCACAAATTAAAAAATAAAACAGTGCTTAATTTCCCAGGCGCTACTAATATTGAAACCAGTGAAGATGCATTGGAGTTGGCCTGTGATATTTTAATTCCGGCTGCACTTGAAAACGTAATTAACGGTACCAATGCTCCTCGTATTAAAGCAAAAATTATTGGAGAAGCAGCAAACGGACCTTTAACTCCGGAGGCAGATGATATACTTGGAGCCAAAGGGATAGTGGTTATTCCGGATATGTACCTAAACGCAGGCGGTGTAACGGTATCTTATTTTGAGTGGTTAAAAAACCTAAGTCATGTACGCTATGGCAGATTGGAAAAGCGTTTTTCAGAAAATATGAATACCCGTATACTGGAACAGATAGAAGAATTGAGCGGCAAGAAAGTTAGCGAGAAAGAAAAAACATTTATTATGCACGGTGCTGATGAAATTGACCTGGTGCATAGCGGCCTGGAAGAGACAATGATTTCTGCCACCCATGAAATTATGCATGTGTGGAAAAGCAATCCTGAAATTCCGGACATGCGTACGGCGGCATACGTAAGTGCGATTAATAAGGTGGCCAATAGCTATGCTGAATTAGGCATTTTTCCATAAACCAGTATTAATAATAGTTAATAAAAAAACTCCGCTTTTTGCGGAGTTTTTTTATTCGTGATTTTTTAAAAGTATGGTTGATTTTTATCTGTTTAGGAAGCATCTTTTACTATTTTGAAAACTCAAGCGTACAATCAAACTTGTTTTCTCCTGCACCCAATTCTTCTGAAGCTGCATTGCTGATGCGGATAAGCAAATCGTTGTTCTGCCTGATATCGGGGATTACATCCAGCACTTTGGCATACACAGTTTTGCCTGTGGCAGTGCTGGTAATTTTAATGATGGTACCCGGAGTAGCAGTATTGTGCAGACAATAATATTTGCCATCTTCCCAACCGCTGGTACTTTTAAAGGTGGCTGCATTTCCATTTTCAGATATGATGCTGCTTTGCTTTGTTTGTTTATCGTAATCAGGTTTAAAATAAGCTTTATTAAAACTTCTTACAGTTGTGGAAGAAGTAGCAGTATTATTTTTTACTGCCGGAGTGGTTTCTTTCTTTGTTGGTTCTGCATCAGCAACCGGAGGTATATTTTCTTTTTCTGGTACTGCTACAACTGGCTTTTCTTTTACCGGATTTTTTACCGCTGGTAGTGGTTCGGCGGGCTTTACTATTTCTTTTACAGGCGTGGGGGCAGGTGCAACGGCAACTGCAACAGGAGCAACAATTTTTGCCTGTCCGGATAAGGCAGATAGTGTAGTTTTTACTTTTAGGTAACCAACAATTAGTTTGGTGCCTTTGCCTACTGCATCACCTTTAATATTGTTCCATTGTTTTAAGGTGGCTAGTGGTAGCTTGTTGTATGTTGTAGCAATGTGGTACAACCCTTCTTTTTCTTTCACTGTATGATAAACAGGCACCAATGATTCGTCTGCTTCGGCATCGTTGGTTTGTGAAAAATTAACAGCCGTTAATGGAATTTTAATTACCTGGTTTAAGTTAAGTCCTTTTTCCAATTCCAATTTATTAAAAGGCGCTATTTCTTTGGGGCTGATATTGTATAACCTGCCAATGCTGTAATAGTTTTCTTTTGCCACACTAGTATGATTGAGATACAGGTTGGGATACACTCCTTCAACCAGTAAAGTCTTTTTTTGAGCAATCGTTAACAGCGGGGCCAGCAATAATATGATTAAGATACGCTTCATGTTTTCTTGAATTTTCTCGTTGGCAAAGATGGGTAATTTTTTTTGTTGCAGACGTTATTACTTGTTAAGAATCCGCCACTCTTTGGGATAATAATTGTTGATGCGATTAGCCAAAACCTTCATCCAGCCCAATGGCAGCTGCTGGTAGGTAAGTAAAGCCCAGCCTTTTATGGGTGTGTCAATTTTAATTTCCTGCCTTCGTAAATATTGTAATGCAGTTTCCCTGTCTGTTTCAATCGTTGGTAATGATGTATTTAAAATGCTGCTTAGTGCCAATTGATGGTCGGGAATTAATTCGGTCCGCATAATTTGCCCCAGCTTTATGCCAGCTTTTTTTATGTAAAGATTGGACTGGATTATAGCTACCTCATTTTCGAGCGATAACGGTATGGCAAATGCCTCGTCGCCTTGTTGAATAAAATAATGAGCAGCGGGATTTTGTAAAAAGGGACTTACTATATCAACTTCCTTTTTACTAAGTTTTTCCCTATACTTTTTCGTTGGTTGTTTGTTATCATTTGTATTACCATTACCAGTTTTTTTAAATGCGGCGATAAAAAATCCTTCACCTTTTAATTTGTCAGGGTAAAAACGGTAACCAAATGCATGGTGCTTTTCAGATTGAGTTTCTACAATGCCCCATTTTTTATCAATTGCCAGTTTGCAGCTTTCCATTTGCATGGTTTCAATCAGCCAGTCTGCAATCGCTTCATTTTCGGCTGTAGAATAGGAGCAGGTTGAATAAATTAATGTACCGCCTTCTTTTAAAGCAGGTAAAGCATCTGTTAAAATCCTTTGCTGGCGCATGCTACAGCCTTCCACATGCGGCTCATTCCATTCATTGATTGCATTTGGGTCTTTTCTAAATAAACCGCTGCCACTGCAGGGAGCATCCACAACCATCACATCAAAAAAATTGGGCAGCCGATTAAAATGAATAGGGTCGTTGTTGGTGACAACCACATTGGCAGCGCCCCATTTGGTAATGTTTTCTGCTAAAACGGTTACCCTATTTTTAATTAGCTCATTACTTACCAGTAAGCTTTGGCTGCTGATAAGCGACTGTATCAAGGTTGATTTTCCGCCCGGTGCCGCACACAGATCCAATACTTTTATAGGTTGAGATAAATCGGTCGTTTGTTTCAGTGCCTGTTCAAGAAACATGCTGCTTGCTTCCTGCACATAATATGCACCTGCATGAAATAAAGGATCGATGGTGAAAGATGGTCGTTCCGATAAATACAATCCATTTGTACTCCAGGGGATTTTTTCAACATTAATTGTTGACGATTGGTTGCTAGCAGCTATAAGCTGCTCAAATATTCCTTCCCTTAATTGCTTAAAAGGATTCAATCTAATAGAAGTAACCTGCTCGCCACTTTGGTGTATTTTTTCGAATGCTTCTTTATCAAAGCCATTAATGTGTTGCAATGAATTGATGAAGGCGGAAGGTAGCTGCAATAGATGTAAGATTTTTATTGATGCAAATATCTGCAATTAAAATACAGCAGCTAAATCAGTTTGTAAAATGGTTCTTTTATGGTTCTTTAAGAGTAATCGATTTGTATATTTTAAGAGGGTGCATTCCAAATTGTCGCATTTAAGCGGCGGCTTTTTTTGTTAGCTCAATAATTTTATTCCAGTCATTATTTTTTCTTACCACCCTCAGGTTAAGCATATGTTGTGCTCCGTTCCAACTCCACC
>JBBQEA010000083.1:0-19785 GCA_038320245.1 Chitinophagales bacterium
TACCAGGGCGAAAAACTGGCCAAACGATTTAATGCATTTAGTTATTATTTTTTAAGTAAGAGCATGGATTCACATAATCTTGGCCGTGGCAGAGATTCGGTTACCAATGCATTGCAAAGCATCCGTTCTACTACGCTGGTTATTGGTGTTGAATCGGATGTATTGTTTCCCGTAGCTGAGCAAACTTTTTTAGCCAATGAAATACCTGGTGCAAGTTTGGCACTTATAAAATCAACTTACGGTCATGATGGTTTTTTACTGGAGTTTGCCCAAATAGAAAATGTGATCCGGAATTTTTTGCCATTCAATAGAATGAATCAACATGCATAATTTATGTTGGCTTTTTATGTGATAAGCTTTTTTAAATAATACAATAATTCAATCGAAATTATACCGCCTAAATCAATCTGAACATGCCAGCAACAACTCAATTAAATATCGGACTCTTTGGCTTTGGTGTAGTAGGAAAAGGTTTGTACGATGTGCTCCAAAATACGCCGGCTCTAAAAGCTTCCATCCATAAAATTTGTATTAAAAATATAGAGAAGAATAGAAGTATTGCTGCTGAATATTTTACCGATATTCCAGATGAAATATTGAATAACAACCAGATTAATGTTGTAGTAGAACTGATTGATGATGCAGATGCCGCCTTCATTATTGTAAAAGCAGCATTACAAAATGGCAAAGCGGTAGTTAGTGCTAATAAAAAAATGATTGCCGAACATTTTGAAGAATTGCTGGAATTGCAACAGGAGTTTAAGATGCCTTTTTTGTACGAGGCATCCTGTTGTGCAAGCATGCCCACCATACGCAATCTGGAGGAGTATTATGATAATGATTTATTATTTTCCTTTCGTGGTATCATCAACGGCAGCACCAACTTTATACTTACAAAAATATTTCAGGAGCAACTGGAGTTTGAAAAGGCATTGCTGATGGCGCAACAGCTGGGTTTTGCGGAAAGCAATCCTAAACTCGATATCGGCGGTTTTGATGCAGCCAATAAGCTCAGCATTTTATTGGCACATTCCTTTGGTATAATTGCTAAAACGAATGAGTTTATTTTTACGGGTATTGAAAATATTTCGTTGCAGGATGCAGTGGTAGCAAGGGGAAAGAAATGCAAAATAAAACTGATAGCCAATGCACAAAAGTTAGCGGATGGAAAATTAGCTGCTTTTGTACTGCCGCAGTTTGTTACAAAACACGATGATTTGTACCATGTGGAAAACGAATTTAATGCCATCACCACTGAAAGTAGTTTTGCAGATAAGCATTTTTTTAAAGGTAAAGGCGCAGGGGCATTTCCAACCGCCTCTGCAGTATTGAGCGATATATCCGCCCTGCGATATAATTATAAATACGAGTATAAAAAAATCCTGAATCAGCAGGCTAGTGTTTTGAGTCATAATTTTTACCTGAAAGTATTTGTTAGTGCCAGTGATATTTCAGCAATCCATAAAGATGATTTTGAGTGGATAGAAGAATGGCACAACGAATATCAATACTGCTGGTTGGTAGGAATAATTCATGTACAAAAGTTAACAGAACATGATTGGTGGAAACGGCCCGGGGTTTCGCTGATTGCCTGCCAGGATGTAATAGTTGATAATATCGATTATAAAAAAATAAGCAAACGTAGTTTGGAGCTGGCGGGAATTATGTAAACGCTGCTGTATTCTTATAGATTATCGTCTTAATTAAATGAATATGTTTTATGGGCAGTTTTTTACTTCTGCCAAAATTTTTTTGTTGCCTACCAAATTAACTTTTCATTCCCCTCGCTTTTCCCGAATTTTGCCAATCAAAAAAATATACTATGAATAAAACCATTTTTGTGTTGCTGGTTAGCACTTTTTTATTCCGTACTGCAACGGCTCAAACAGGTCGTTGGCAACAAAGGGTTAAGTATGCAATGGATATTAACCTTGATGTAAATTCCAATATTATAAGCGGGAAACAGCAGATTGCTTATACCAATAATTCGCCCGATACACTCAATAAAATATTTATTCATTTATACTGGAATGCGTTTAAGCCTGGCAGTATGATGGATGAACGTTCCATTGCTGCATCGAAATTGATTTTAGGTACGGCTGCTGATGGGAGCGTTGTTGACGATTATGACAGGCGTTTTAAAAGAAAAATAAGTGAAATGAAGGCCGATGAACAAGGCTATTGCAAGCTGGTGAAATTTTTATTTAACGGTAAGCCCCAGCAAACGAAATTGTATGAAACAATTTTACTGGTTATGTTGGACAAGCCGGTATTGCCCAATTCGACAGCAGTATTCAATACAGAATTTGAATGCCAGGTCCCCGTCTTATCAAGACGGAGCGGTAGGGATAATGCAGAAGGTGTAAGGTATAGCATGGGTCAGTGGTATCCCAAATTGGTAGAATATGATCAAACAGGATGGCATGCTGATCAATATATTGGTAACGAGTTTTACGGAGTATGGGGCGATTATGATGTAAACATCAGTTTAGATAAAAATTACAAAGTAGGCGCAACCGGCGAGTTGCAAAATAAAATGGAAATAGGGTGGGGGTATGATAAAGATGGGACTGCCTTAAAAAATACTACTACCCGTTTGCGAACCTGGAAATTTTCCGGAAAAAACATTCATGACTTTGTATGGTCCGCTGATCCGGATTATAAACACATGACAAGAAAAATAGCAGGTGGTCCACTGCTTCACTTCATTTATAAAAACAACCCTGCAATTGATGCATTGTGGAATACCACAGCAGATACTGTTGCGATGATACTTCCTTTCCTGAGCAAAACATTTGGAAAATATCCCTACCCTGTATATTCCTTTTTACATGGCGGCGGCGGTGGTACCGAATATCCAATGGCAACCCTTATCAGAAATGGCTCACTTGAAACTGCCGTGCATGAACTTTGCCACAGCTGGTACCAGATGATGCTGGGCACCAATGAAAATCTTTATGCCTGGATGGATGAAGGCTTTACTGACTATGCAGAGGCAGCAGCGCTTGCATGGGTGAGAAAAAAGGATTTTATACCTTCTGCAGGTGATTATGATGCTTACTTTAGGCTGGCAAAGAGCAGGTTTGATGAACCAATGAGCACACCGGCCAATTACTTTAACAGCAATCTTGCCTACAACAGCAATGCATACTACAAAGGAGCATTGTTTTTGTATCAGCTTGAATATATAACCGGCAAAAAAAACACTTCAAATATTCTGTTGGAATATTATAACAAGTGGGCCTTCCGGCATCCTGTTCCGGACGACCTGATACGAATTGCAGAAAAAGTTAGCAACATGGAATTAAAATGGTACAAAGAGTATTTCTGTAACACCAATAAAACAATAGACTATGCCATTGATAGCCTTTGGGAAGAGGGAGGTGAATCTAAAATAAGGTTAAGGCGAATTGGACAAATGCCTATGCCAGTTGATGTGCAGCTCTCTTTTAAAGATGGTACCACCGCTATGCACAACATACCATTAAATTTAATGTTTGGCGCAAAACAAGAAGACTTGAGTAACCAACCCATTGAAACACATGAGGAGTGGAATTGGACACATCCCACCTATGTGTTAAGCTTTAAACAGCGATTAAATACTCTTTCTAAAGTAGCCATTGACCCAAGTAAAAGAATGGCAGATATCGATCAACGAAACAACGTGCTGGAATTAAATTGGTAGCTGGAAAAAAGGATTAAATAAAATATGCCTGACGGTAGCAATTGCTGCCATCAGGCATATTTTTTATCTATGATCTGTACTTTTTTTGAAGCAACTTTTGCAGATTTTTTTTATCATCATACTATTATTTTATCAGTAATAATTAATTAGCCTACAGATAAAATCCGTACCAGTTTTTCAATGCTATGTTTTTTTGAATATTACTTTGTTGAGTTCCATTTGCGGAAAATATACATTTTCTTTCTACAAATACTTCAAATGCCGTTTATTGAAATCAATTACAGGCAATAATCCTTTTCTTTGTACAAAGAAATCAGCATGCGTAAACTATTTGTGTGGTTGTTTAAAATAAACGGGTGGAAAATGGATGTACACCTGCCGGCAGGCTATGAAAAGTGTGTGGTGATTGCTGCACCACATACCAGCAATTGGGATTTTTTGTATAGCATGGCAGTATTTTTTAAACTTAATATTCCGGTACGTTTTCTGGCTAAAAAAGAGTTGTTTCACTGGCCAATAAAAGGAATACTTGAAAGCGTTGGCGGGATGGCAGTACAACGCAATAAAAGCACCAAATTGGTAGATGAAATGATTCAATTGTTTAACCAGCATGAAAAGCTAATGCTGATGATACCTGCAGAAGGAACAAGGGGCTGGGTAAAGCGATGGAAATCGGGATTTTATCGTGTAGCAATGGGCGCCAATGTTCCGGTTTTATTGGGCTATCTGGATTATGAAAAAAAGATCGCTGGTTTTGGCCCTTTGATGTATATGACCGGCAACCCCCTCACAGATGCAACAAATATCAAAGCCTTTTACAGTAACATTAAGGGAAAGTATCCGGAAAAATTCAATCTGGATGGATTGATTTTAAAATAGCGCAAAGCATCCATTCACCAACTTAAGAAAAACAAAGCGGGTAATTACCACTCGATAATTTTTTTTCCGTTTGGCCCTACAAGTGTTGCTGGTTTTTCCTGAAAAACAATCTCCTCTGGTTTCTTAAGCATGCTTCCTTCTGCGGTCATAAAATCATGCAATGCATAAACCCTGGAGGCAGTTATACCGTTGGCTAAAAAATCATTTAGCAGTACCAGTTGGTCGGGAGATTTCTGTAGGTGAGCCTTAAAACTGGTTCCTGCAGCAATAACACCTGCTTTTTTTGCTACCATCCATGCTACCTGCCTGCGGAAAATTTTGGGCATAATGGCCTTGCCTTTATCTTCCTTAATGGTAAATTTTTCTACGGTGCCCGCAGCCCTGTAAAGTAAATCCCAATCAAATCTGGTGACATTTCTTATGATCGATTTACTGGTTCTGCCAGCAATTTTTTTTCCCGTTATCCAGGCTGCTAAAAAAATTGCTATCTCTTCCTTTGCCATCGACGTATAGAATGCAGGGGTGCACCAACCGTTTTCTACCAGCCATTTATTGAGGTCGTTATCGTTGGCATTGCCAACATAAATATTGCCAATAAATCTGCCATAGGTATCTACAACTTCGAATGGGTAAGCAATCTCCGATTCAAAAATAGCCTCTACAAATTCTGTTGTTGTATAAAACTTTAAATGTGTTGCCAACGCTGCGGTAGCACTTTCTGCAAAGTGTTGTCTTCTTTCTTTATTTATTTCATTGTATTTTTTTCTTTTAGCGTCTGTAACTACCGGGTTCTTCTTTAATGGTGCTGCTTTGTAGTGTAGCTCCGGCGCATCTACACCCTGCAGTCGTATTATAATGGATTGCACGCCATCTCTTTTACTGGTATTAATTACGGGCTTTACTCCTTGTCCTTTTGAAATAGCGCCATGAAAAACGGTCGTTTTTTTAAAGTCATTTTCACCTGTTGCTCTAAACTGAAATGAATCTTCTCCAACAAGCAATTTCATTTTAGTTGTATCAGCATCTGAGGATCCGGTTGGCCAAAACTGGTTAAGTTCTATAATGCCTTTAATTCGTAATGTTCCCATAAAAAAGCAGGTTTTAATGTTTAGTAGAAAAAATTACTGCTGTTTACTCTTAGTTAATCATTTCTAAAAAATTATTTATTGAACTGTCAAAATCCGTCAGGCAATTTTTTAGGAGAAGATAAGGTGCAGCTACAAAGGTTAAAGATGGAAATTATTTTTTACAAATGCAAGGGCTTACAATATGTATTTACATTAGAACCAAAGTGTTTGTTTTGAGTATAACCACCGCAACCTTTGCCAACAGATCATTTTCTTCTATTTAATTTTTTTATGATCCCTGTCATTTTTCGCATTGATTATTGTCATCAAACTGTCATTTTCTCCTATATACCTTGCACTGGTAAATGTTAAAAATCTCTTTTCTTTTTTTATTCAAATAAATAAAAATTTTATGAAACTCTTTAAAACAAAATACTTCTGGGTTATATCTACCCTTGTATTAGCGATTGGTTATTTTGTTAGTTGTACAAAAGATGACCAGGTACTAACTACCCAAACGCCAGTAAATAGTTCAACTGATTTGGTTTCAATGTTTACCAATGCTGCTCCATCAATTGATGGTACTATTGATGCGATGTGGGACAATAGTCCTAAGCTGCAATTTAGTACAACTGTGCCGGAAGTAACCGGCGATGTATTCCGCGGTTATACTGGTAATATTATTCCTTCTGTTACATTGCGGTCTGTGTATGATGCAACCAATATTTATTTTTTGGCAGAATGGGTAGACCCGACCAAGTCGTTAAAACGTCAGCCATGGTATTTTAATCCGGCTTCACAAAGATGGGCACAGGAAAAAGGAGCTCCTGATTTCGACCCGGTTACAGGTGCATTGTTAAGGCCGGCATTTTATGAAGATAAAATGGCTTTACTCTGGAATATCAACAATTCCGTTACCGGATGGAATGCTGCAACTTGTTATAAATCCTGCCATACAGGTTTGCCTGCTGCCGATCTTTCAAGTCGTCACTATACAAATTTTGTAACAGAAAAAATAGATATGTGGCATTGGAAATCTGTTAGAGGTGGTGTAAATGCAGGATACCAAATTAACGATCAATACCAGGATAATACCTATCCCAATGGCAGAAAGAATGATCCCGGCGCAGATGTGTATGCAAACAATTCTCAAAAACTTACTATCACAGGATCAGTACCAGCAGTAGAAGTTTCTGTTCCTAAATATGTTATTCCTGGTAAAACTGATTATGGCTGGATAATGAACAGTGAAATTACCGCATCCACCGCTAAATTAGTAACTGCGGTATCTTCAATAGGGGTGCTTACCTTAAGTGATGCAAGCACAATAGATCCAAATGTTGGGACCGATTATCAAAGAGTTGGTAGTGGAGTTGGGCCAAAAGCTATCCCCGGAATTACGCTTAATGATGCAGGTTATGCAGGCAGCACTGGCGATATTAGTGTAAAAACTTCTTATACCGGAACAGGCTGGATCCTGGAATTCACGAGGGCTTTAAAAACAGCGGACACAGATCATGATATTGATTTTTCCGCTCTTACAGATCAATATTTTGGAATTGCAATTTTTGAGAATTCTCAAATAGCACACTCCATCAAATCAAACCTGGTATTAAAATTTAAAAAATAGAACACCCGGCATTGCTAAATATTTAAACATACAATTATGTTACGCAATAAAACAATAATGGGGGCTATCTTAATCAGCACAACCTTACTGACTTTAGCCGGATGTTACAAAGACAAAACAATTCTTTTTGATACCGGCTCGGAGATTACCAGACCAGTAAGTTTTGCAAATGACATCATCCCCATTTTCAACAAAAGCTGCAATAGCAGTGGATGCCATAACAGCGGAGGTAAAGCACCAGACTTAACCTCACCCAATGCATATAATTCTTTACAAAACGGAAACTATACAAATACCCAGGCTGCGGATAATAGTGAATTATTTCTATGGATGACGGGTAAAAAAGGAACCCCAATGCCTCCAGATGGTAGCAATAAGGATTACAATAGTTTGGTGCTTGCATGGATAAAACAAGGCGCTCAAAACAATTAAAACAAACGTTATGAAAAAACATTCAAATATCAAATATTCGTTTTTACAGCACTGTTGCTTCGTCCTTGTACTACTGCTCGGCATTGGCATGGGCAATTTGTTAGCACAGGACTCAACGGTAACCACCGTAGTAAAAAAAGCAAAGCCTGTAAAAAATACATTTGCCAGTGCCTGGTTAATTGATAATCAAACAGTGATGGTACCAGTAAAAGGTACGCTGGAATTTGCAATTCAGCATCGGTTTGGTTCACTAGAAAACGGTGCCAAAGATTTTTTCGGATTTTTTGCCCCCTCCAATATCAGGCTGGGAATAAATTATTCGCCGGTAAATAAATTATACCTGGGGGTTGGTGTAACCAAAGAAAAATACCAGGTAGACCTTAATGCCAAATATGCATTATTACAGCAAACTCCCGGCAAAATACCCTTAAGCATAAGTTACTATACCAATATGGTAATAGAAGCAGGAGATAAAGCCAACTACCGGTATTTTGAGCACAGGATATCGTTCTTTAATCAGCTCTTGATTGCAAGAAAAATAACAGAGAAATTTTCGGCGCAAGTAGCACCAAGTTTTACGTGGTTCAATAACGTAGAGGCGTATGTTGACAAGAATGGCGCTATACAGAAAAAAATGAATAATGGCCATTTTGCCATCTCAGTTTTGGGCCGGTATAAAATATCTGAAAAATCTTCCATAATTGTAAACTACGATCAACCGCTTACCCAGCATCTTACCAACAATCCACGTCCAAATATTGCCTTTGGGCTTGAAACCAGCACCAGTTCACACGCCTTTCAGGTATTTGCCGGTAATTATTATAGCATAACCCAACAGCGCAATAACATGTACAATCAAAATGATTACACTGAACGGCAGTTTTTAATAGGATTTAATATTACCAGATTGTGGAATTATTAAAACGGGCAGTTCGATGATATGGTCTTAAATTATTACTCTTTCAATGTAATATAACAATGAAAATGGCTCAGTTTATGAGCCGTTTTTATCAATGGCTTTACCGTCCACGTATTGCAAAATATAATGAAGTAATTGGAATTCATTAATTGTGTAGTGTTTATGATTTATCTCATTTTGGGCCTTGACAATTGTCATGACTTTGTAAGGCACTCCTAAATAACTTGCATACAACAAAAGAAATCAATTACCTGCTTACATTCCTGGAGTACAATTGGTTGTTTGGTTCAATAATTAACCTGGCAACTTATAAAATCAAAGATCTTAAAAAAGGTTGTTTTGCAAGCTAGATTACTATTTCCTAAAAAAATTAAAACCAAAAACGCATGGATAACAAAGATGAGATAAATGATAAATCCCGCCGTGGTTTTTTATCAAAATTTTTTCCAATTGATGCAAAAAAAAATAAGCCGGAAATGGTGAAAATGTTAACTGCTGATGGAAAGTTGGTAGAAGTAAAAAAATCAATTGTTGATGCAGCTACAACAAGACAAAAAGTGGGTAACAAAGAAATTTTGGATTGGATGCAAAACCCATCAAAAGAAAATAGCTGATCAATTAAATCATTCCTAATAAATCTGAAAAATGAAACAGGAAGAAATACACGATAATGGTCGTAGAGGTTTTATAAAAACTGCTGCTATTGCAGCCGTTGCAACCGCTGCTTGCGGCAGCCTTGCTTGTTCCTGCTCTTCCAAAAAGGAAGCAGCTGTTGCAGGAGCTAAAGTAAAATTATTGTCGCCCGATGGAGAGATAGTGGAAATAGATTCAGCCTATCTTAATCACCAGGAACATATGGCCATCGTGTCTAAACTAGAAGCAAGAGAAGGGATGGAAGGAAAACGTTTTGTAATGGTGGTGGATCTTTCCCGTTGTAAAAACGCCCGAAAATGTGTAAGTGCATGTCAGAAATGGCACTACAGGCCTGAAGAGACAGAGTGGCTTACCGTTAAATTAATGAAGGATAGTGATAAAGGTGCTCCTTATTGGTTTCCAAAACAGTGCTTCCACTGCGATAATCCACCATGCGTAAAAGTTTGCCCTGTAGATGCAACTTTTAAAAGACAGGATGGATTGGTATTAATTGACAATGAAAGATGTATAGGCTGTAAATTTTGTATGGCAGCCTGTCCTTATTCCACAAGAGTTTTTAACTGGGAGGAACCCGAAATGCCATTTAATTTAAAAGGACTTGCCGCTAATCCCGAAACAAATATTCCCGCCAGAATAGGAACCGTTGAAAAGTGTGATTTCTGCCCCGACAGAACCCGTGAAGGGCTGCTTCCTCCTTGTGTTGAAGCTTGTCCAAATGGTGTATTTTATTTTGGGGATGAAAATGAAGATACCGTTACCAATGGCGATGAAACCATTGCATTTTCTCAGCTAATAAAAGAACGTGCTGCATATCGTTACATGGAAGAACTTGGAACAAAGCCAAGGGTATATTACCTACCACCAAAAGACAGGCAGTTCCCTGTAGAAAGAGGATATGAAAATCTTTCTGATACTTTAAAAGCAAGATTTAAAGATGTAATGGAAGTAAGCGGGGAGATAATAAAATAACAGCTTTGAGTACTTACAATAAATAAAGAATTTAAATTATGGAACTCAATAAATATCAACAAGAGGCTTTTGATTTGCAACGGCCCGTTATTGAAAATTATGGAAAAAAAACATGGGCATGGACGGTGTTTTTTCTTCTTTGGATTGTTGTTGGTGGCTACGCTTTGTATTTACAAATAGCCGATGGCCACATTGTAACAGGAATGAGAGACAATGTTGTTTGGGGGCTTTACATCGCCAATTTTATTTTCTTCATTGGTATAAGTTATGCTGGTGCAGTAATATCTGGCATTCTTCATATTTTAAAAGTTGAATGGCGGAAACCAATTATTCGTATTGCAGAAATAATTACAGTAATATCAACGATTATTGGACCAATATACATTTTACTTTGTGTTGGCCGTTTAGACAGGCTTCACCATCTTTTTCTATATCCAAGGTTACAATCACCCATTACCTGGGATGTATTTGCTATTGCAACTTACTTTGTTGGTAGCGTGATTTTTCTTTACCTGGCATTGATAAAAGACTTTGCCATTTACAGGGACGCAAAATTAAATGTGCCTAAATGGAAGCAAAAATTATATAAAATTTTGGCCATCGGTTATAGGGGTACCCCAAGTCAAAAAAGGCATATAAAGATATCTACCAACCTGATGGCAATTATGATTGTTCCATTGGCAATTATTGTGCACTCTGTATTGTCATGGATTTTTGGAATGACTTTAAGACCCGGCTGGCACAGTACTATTTTTGGTCCCTATTTTGTTTTGGCAGCCATTTATTCAGGAACCGGCGTTTTAATTATGGCGATGTGGGTTTATCGCAAAATGTACAATTTAAAGAGTTATCTCACCGATAAGCACTTTATCTATCTTGGGTATATCATGATGGTGCTTGGCGCAGGTTATGGTTATTTTACTTTCTCAGAATATCTTACGGAATGGTTCTCCTCTGCAAAATGGGATAGTGAAGTAATTGAAAAATTATTCAATCCTGCAAAATATGGTTGGTGGTTTCTGTATGCAAATCTTTTTGGAATTCTTTTGCCAATATTGGTTGTTGCAATACCTAAAACAAGAACACCCAATATGATAGCAATTGCATCTTTTTTTATGGTAATTGCGCTTTGGATAAAACGATACCTTATAATTGTTCCCACGCTCGAATCTCCTTTAATCCCCATGCAGGATACAAGAATTGAATACGTTAAGTATTCAGCTACCTGGGTGGAATGGGCTTTAACATTTGCCGGCATTGCTACCTTCTTTTTATTCTTTACGTTGTTATCTAAATTCATTACCATAATTCCCATATCAGAATTTGGAGATAAGGAAAAAAAGGTTATTGCTGCAAGTGAGCTGGAAATTGAAACAAACAAGGAAATGGCAACTGCTTAAAAATATTTTTATGAAACAAATTTCAATTAAAGAATCAGTGAAGCGTACAATTCAGCAGTTTGCTTCAACTGTTGTAATACTCCTGTTTTTCTTTTTTACATCTGTAGCTTACGCACAAACTGATAGTACAAAAGCGACAGCCACAGAAGATAAAAAGGAATCAGCCTTAATTACACCTGCTGTTCAATTCATCAGCGTGCAAAAAGGAGATAGCACTATTGATTTGAAAGCAAAATTAACATCTAAAGTAAAAGGAGTATTTATTAAACTTCCCTATTTGAAAGTTACATTTCTGCAACTAACAGATACAGCAGAAAAAATACTCGGCTTTGTTATTACAGACAGAGATGGCAAAGCGGTTTACAACGTACAAGCCAATGCTGTTGCAACAGATAAAGAGGGGAAACTTCATTATAAGGCAGTATTTGCAGGTAATAAGGCGATGGAACCTGCAGAAGAGGAATTAACAATAAAAAGGGCGTTGATAATACTTACACCAATTAAGGCTGACTCTTTATTTAGTGTTCAGGCAAAATTAGTAGATGTTGGATCAGGCACTGTAATTGCAATACCAGAAGCAGCATTGGGGGTGTTTGTAAAACGATCGTTCAATTCATTAAAAGTTGGTGAAGGTACTACTGATGTTAATGGTGAAGCAACCATTGAAATTGCCGGAAACTTGCCAGGTGATGATAAAGGAAATATCACCTTACAGGCCAGGCTTGATGAAAATGAATTGTATGGTAATCTTGAAACGTCTGTTGTGCAGCAATGGGGTGTTCCTGTATCAGTAATGCAGCAAAAATTCCCCCGCTCTTTGTGGAGTACACAACCACCACTATGGATGTTAATTACATTCATAATACTGATTGCTGTTGTATGGGGGCATTACCTCGTAATAATATTTGAACTATTTAGATTAAGAAAAGAGCAACCCAAAGATGTACCTATAAAATCAATTTTATAATATTAAAATCAACTTTAAAAAAGAAAAAAATGAAAAAGAATCTAACTATGTTAATTGCTGGTTTTTTTGTGGTAGCATTATTCGCATTTAATGTTCAATCTGCAGATCAAAAACCCTGGCCTGTGCCCGATGCAAGTAAAAATAAAGTAAACCCTTTAAAAGGCGATGCTGCCTCAGTTGCAACAGGAAAAAGCTTATATAATCAACATTGTAAATCCTGTCATGGATCAAAAGGCAAAGGTGATGGCACAAAAGCCGCGACGTTGGATACAGAGTGTGGTGATTTTACCACTGCGGCTTTTCAGGCACAAACAGACGGCGCAATGTTTTACAAAACTTCGGAAGGAAGGAAAGACATGCCATCTTTCAAGAAAAAAATACCTGATGCTGATGACCTATGGGCACTCGTTAATTACATGAAAACATTAAAATAGTTCGCTCAAACTTTTACTTAAAAAGGGAATAATCAGAATGATTATTCCCTTTTTAAATTTCATCTAAAAAGTTGCATTTTAATATAGCAGTGAATATTACTAAGCGGCTATTTAAATAAAAAAAGAGGTTCAAAATGAACCTCTAAAGTAGTTGCGAAGCTAGGGATCGAACCTAGGACCTTCGGGTTATGAGCCCGACGAGCTACCGCTGCTCTACTTCGCGTTGCAAAACTAAGGGAATGACGTTTTACCACCAAATATTATACATTTGTTTTTCAATTTATTATTATGGTCTTATACAAAAAAAACTGGATAGTGTTGCTGACGTTGCTTATAGTTGTTACTAGCTGCACAAAAAAAGTTAAACAGCAGGAGGACGAAATCTATAGCAGGCACCTGCAGGAGCATGTAAAGCTTACAATTATCACTACACCAATCCCTGACACTAAAAATGAAATGAATTTATTGATTCTGAATGATGGACAGGATGCAGATAAATTTCGTATTAAAATAATTGTGGATAGCCTGTACCGGAAAAAACTACTTGCCCCTTTGTTGGTAGTTGCCGTACATGCCGGTAAGCGGGAAGAATGGTATGGAGTAGCGGGTAAACCTGATTTTGAAAATAGGGGTAAAAAGGCAGATAAATATGCAGCTTTTATTGATAATGAATTATACCCATACATCAAAAAAAATGCGGGGGTTCGCTCCTTTAAAAGTGTTGTAATAGCTGGCGCATCATTGGGAGGTTTATCAGCAATGGATATTGCCTGGAATAATGCTGATAAGATAGATAGAGTTGGGGTTTTCTCGGGTTCATTTTGGTGGAGAGATAAAGACCAGACAGACATTTCTTACACAGATGCTGCCAACAGAATTTTGCTGAGCAGTATTCAGCAATCACGAAAACGACCTCATTTAAAATATTGGATGTATGCAGGTTTGCAGGAAGAAAAAAGTGACAGGGATAAAGATGGAGTGATTGATGTGGTGGATGACACCAAAGATTTGTTGCAGATTATTGAAAACAAAAAAGTGTGCCCTCCAGGTGATATCGTTTATGTAGAATCTTTAAATGGCCAGCATGATTATGCCTCCTGGAGTAAAGCATTACCGAAGTTTTTATTGTGGGCTTTTGGTAAATAAAAATGGGTTGATACCATTTATTAATCGTTTGGTATTCGGGTCTTCATCTAAGCTCCTAAACTATCTAAACCATCTAAACATAGATTAGAAGATTACTTTAACGACTTAATTCCTAAACTTTAATAAGATATCAACCCACTCATTCGTGGCTATCCTTTTTTTGCAACAGTGCTGGCACCGCTGCTGTGTATTTCTTTTATTACACCATTGCCTTTGTAAAAAACATCACTGGCTCCGCTGGCGGTTACATTCATTTCCTTGTTTACTGTTATGTTTACATCAGAGGCGCCGGAGGCCCTTACTGTACAATTATCAGTTATTAATTCATAACCCTTTACATCGCTTGCACCACTTGATTCTATTTTAATTGAAACTGCAGTGCCGGAAATTTTGGCATCGGATGCACCACTTAAATCCAATGAAAGATTGCTTACAAAAACAGCGCCTTTAAAATCGCTGGCACCACTCATTGAGACGGATAAATCCGGAACTCTTATATCACCCGCCACATGTACATCACTGGCACCGCTAGCCTGCAAACGATCCAGGTTTTTGAAGGCAACATATACTTTCAATTTTTTATTTCTGCTTCCAGACCAATTGTTGCCGTCATAATAAATCTTAAGCACGCCGTTTTCTACCACAGTTTTAATGTCATTTTTATATTTATCCTCCGATGCACTCACCGCAATAGATTCGGTTTCATATTGCGAAAGATACAAGTCGATACCGCCTGATATTTTTATGGCGTGAAAACTTTCATTTAAAGTTCTTGCTGTTGCATTGGCGTCGTTTACAATTGTTTTTTGTGCATTGGTTACCGAGTAGGTCAGCAATGCCATAATAATAAAAAATACTTTTTTCATACTGATTTATTTTAGAGATTGGAAGTCATTAATGGTGAATTACTGTCAATGATTAATAGTGGTAATTAATGCGTTAATTCAACTTTTAAACCCAAAGAAGTAAGCGGTTGTAAAATGTATGTTGCTAACTAATTGCTAAATGATTTATTAGAGTTGCTTTATTTGTTACTTACTCAAGCCCGCTTAACACTTCCTCCGCTATTAATATCAACTTCTTTAATTACTGCATTTCCTTTGTAATGAATTCCGCCGCCACTATTGGCTTTTGCATTTAATTCTTTTTCTACATTAATTCTTACCGACCCACCACTGCTTACTTTTGCATTACAATAGTCACTAACCAATTCATATCCTTTAAAGATGGCGCCACTGCTGGCTTCCACAGTTAATTCACTTGTTTTTCCGGTAATATTAATTTCAGCACCACTATCCTGCATTGCGGTTAACTGCGTAATGTTTACTTCAGATGAAAACAAAGCACCACTACTTACTTTTAACTCTAATCTTGAAATGTTGAGTACGGAAGTTGCTTTAACACTTGCACCAGAAGATGCTTGTAATTTTTCCAGTGTTTTAAATGAAACATATGCTTTTAATTTTCTTTTTTCATTGCTGTTCCAGATCATGCCGGCGTTTTCATAATAAATTTTAAGCGTTCCATTTACAATTTCCGTTTTTAATTTTGCCAGATACTTTGGTTCAGACGCACTTACTGCAAGCGATTCTTCCGAGCCCTGCGTAAGCATCAAATCGATACCATCAGAAACTTTAATAGCATTGAAACTAGACGATAATGCACGTTTTTCTGCGTTGGCATCACTGATAACAACATCTTGAGCAAACAGGTGTACACTTAATAGCGTTAAAAGCGAAAAGAGTATTTTTTTCATGATTTTTTGTTTATTGATTATACGATGATGAAGGTTGATTTGTTACAAAGTTTGGAAATTAAATTATTTACACTGTAACTTCGTGTTTCAAAAGTTCTTTTAACAATTTGAATTCCGGGGTGCTTTTTGCCATTTGGCAAAAGGCTGAGATTAAACCCGATAACCTGCACAGGATAATGCCTGCGAAGGGAGAATAACTTCAGCTGCAGCTGAAGCAAAATTATTCCCTTTCCCGAAAGGGAAACAAGATTAGTAAAGTCTTGTAGCAAGTCTGTCTAAATTATTTGTTATCCCATCTCATCTCCTCCGGTTTCATCAATAATTTAGAAAAAAAATGAAAATCCAGGTAACATGTTTGTTGTTAGTAAGTATGGTATCTCTATCGTACGCACAACAAAAAAATCAACATTTCAATGACACAACTTTCCTTCAACCGGTAGAAATAACTGCTGTACGTGCAGCTGAAAAAGCACCTTTTGCCAAAACGAATCTTTCAAAAAAAGAGTTAGAAAAAAATAACCTTGGCCAGGATTTGCCATTTCTCCTCAATCAAACCCCATCTGTGGTAATAAATTCAGATGCTGGCAATGGCGTTGGTTACACAGGCATTCGCATCCGTGGTACAGATGCCAGCCGGATTAACGTAACCTTAAATGGTATTCCTTACAACGATGCGGAAAGCCAGGGTACTTACTTTGTTGACTTGCCGGATTTTTCTTCCTCAGTTAATAGTATACAGGTACAGCGTGGAGTTGGTAGCAGTAGCAATGGGGCAGGGGCATTTGGAGCCAGTATCAATTTATCTACCAATGAGGTTAATAAAGATTTTATGTTAGAGCTTAACAATAGCTTTGGATCTTTTAATACTTTTAAAAATACACTAAAAGTTAGCAGTGGAATACTGGGTAAACATTTTACCATTGATGGAAGGTTAAGCAATATTACCAGTGATGGTTATATTGACAGGGCGGCCACTAAACTACAATCCTATTATTTTAGTACTGCTTATATTGATGAGAAAAATTCAGTTAGGTTAAATGTTTTTTCAGGTAAAGAAAAAACCTACCAGGCATGGAACGGCGTAAGCGAAAGCGATTTAAAAAATAACAGAACTTTTAATGTAAGTGGGCAGGATAAACCGGGAAGCCCCTACAAAAACGAAACAGACAATTATCTGCAAACACATTATCAGCTTTTTTTCAATCACCAGTTTAATGCATTTTGGAAATCTAATATTACCCTGTTTTTGTCGAAAGGGGCAGGTTATTATGAGCAATACAAGGCTGCCCAGAAATTATCCCGATATGGATTACCCAATTATGCAGATGGTGCAAATATGGTTACTAAAACAGATTTAATCAGGCGCCTGTGGCTTGATAATAATTTTTATGGTACCGTCTTTTCGATTCAGCATCAAAAGAAAAACACACAATTTACAGTTGGTGGCGGATGGAATGGATACGATGGAAAACATTTTGGTGAAATTATTTGGGCAGCCGTGCAGCCTGCGGTTCCCGTTAATTACAGATGGTATAATCTAACTGCCAATAAAAAAGATTTTTCCCTTTTTACAAAGTGGACACAACAATGGGGAACCAACTGGCAAACCTATGCAGATATACAGGTTAGAAATGTAAACTATACCATCAATGGGTTTCAGAATAACCCTTTAATGAAAGTAAACAATAGCTACACATTTGTAAACCCCAAAGCAGGTATTACTTATAACAATAAAAACTGGCAGGTTTATTTTTCCTATGCGCTTGCAAACAAAGAACCTAACCGGGACGATTTTGAAGCAGGTATTACCCAGCAGCCCCTGGCAGAAAAGTTGAATGATTTTGAGCTGGGCGTCGAAAAAAAATACAGTAAATTTTCTTATGCTGCCAACCTGTATTACATGTTGTACAAAAACCAATTGGTATTAACCGGAAAAATAAATGACGTAGGTGCCTATACCCGTACCAATATACCTAATAGTTACAGGCTCGGGATTGAGCTACAGGGAAAAGCTACTGTTTCAAAGTACATAAATATCAGTGCTAATATAGCTTTCAGCGAAAATAAAGTGAAAAATTATGCTGAGTACATCGACGATTACGATAATGGTGGCCAGGTAGTAAATCAGTATAAAAAAACATCCATCAGTTTTTCACCGGCAGTTGTAGCTGGTAGTACCATAGATATTATACCATTAAAAAACAGTGAGATTAGTTTACTCAGCAAATATGTAAGCAGCCAGTACCTTGATAATACTGCACAAAACTCAAGGAAACTAAATGGCTATTTTGTGCAGGATGTACGGCTGAGTTATTCTATAAAAAATAATTATACAAAGGCTTTCAACATTATTTTACAACTCAATAATGTATTCAATAAAAAGTATGAACCCAATGGCTATACTTACAGTTATATTTCCGGTGGGTTGGTAACTGAAAATTATTATTTTCCGATGGCAAGGTTCAACTGGATGTTAGGCGTAAATCTTCGATTTTAAATTATTAGTGTATTAGTAAAAAAAACGGGTGAATGCACCCGTTTTTTTATTCAAATAATATTTGGTGAATCGCTCTACATTTGCTGATAATAAAATTAGTTATTCATGAGTAAAAAAATTGCCATTATTGGCGGCGGCAACCTGGGTACAGCAATTGCAGAAGGTTTGATAAAAAGTAAATTCTGCAAACCAGCCGATATCACTATTACCAAAAGAAACATTTCTACCCTCGATCATTTGGTTAAAAAGGGAGTCGTTGTTACTTCAGATAACAATGCTGCCATCCGAAGCAGTGAGCTGGTGATCCTGGCCATCAAACCATTCCAGGTAACTGACGTGCTAAATAGTGTGAAAAAGGATTTAACCGCAAAGCATATTTTGGCATCCGTTGTTACTGGTGTTTTAATAAATGATATTGCTGAAATTATTAAGAAGAGAATTCCTGTTTGCAGGGCCATGCCCAATACTGCTATTGCCATACAGGAAAGTATGACCTGCCTTAGTTTTAGCAACACAAGTGTACAGCAAATTGCTTTTGTAAAAGGATTGTTTGAAACATTGGGAAGAGTAGCAATAATAGATGAAAAGCTAATGGATGCTGCCACTGTGTTGGGAGCCTGTGGCACTGCGTATGCGATGCGTTATATAAGGGCCAACATTCAGGGTGGAATAGAAATTGGATTTGATGCAGCCACAGCCACATTGATAGCCGCACAAACTGTAAATGGTGCTGCTGAACTTTTGTTGCAGAAGGGCACCCATCCGGAGCAGGAAATTGATAAAGTAACCACTCCAAAAGGCTGCACTATAGCGGGTTTGAATGAAATGGAACACCAGGGCTTTAGTTCATCTTTAATAAAAGGTATTGCTACCAGCTACAATAAAATTGTAAAAGGATAGCCTTACATCAACCACCTTGCAAATTTATTCATTAGCCAGCGGGTTTAAATTCTTATTATTTGTTTTATTAGCTGCTCCTTCCAATTACCATCATCTTTTAGCTTGTTGGAAAAACAGTTCACAAATCACTTTTTACTCTTAGATAAATGTTCCAATATTTGTCTATAAAAATTAAGTTTATCTGCATCACAAATTATTTTTTTGTGTTGTACAACTTAAAAGGAATAAATTTATCATTGAAATTCACTATCTGAATATTTTTTTATTAGTTTAAATGTCAATCATCAACCCACGACATCAATTTTTTAAAAAATTGCTGGATATTTTTTTTACCATAAACAACACTTAGATGAAGAAAAAATTACTTACAACATTTATCGCCCTTGCTACATTTTTTGCAGCCAATGCACAGTTAACTGAAAGTTTTGATGGTTTAACTTTTCCACCAAC
>JBBQEA010000084.1:0-19707 GCA_038320245.1 Chitinophagales bacterium
GTATAAAATTGCCAACCGCCGGCTCGCCATGCGGCATCGCATGCACATAGGTACCATTGTTAGTGACGCCATGCTAAAGGTGAAGTTTATGAGCGGTGGTTATATTGGCGTAATTGAAGAATATTTTATCAGCAGGTTAAAAGAAGGTGATGTTTTTACGCTGGCAGGTAAAAACCTGCAGTTTATAATGATTAAGGATATGACGGTGCTGGTAAAAAAATCATCAGCCAAAAAAAGTTTAGTACCTAGCTGGATGGGTGGACGCATGTCGCTTACGGCAAATCTAGGGTTGATGTTAAGGAAGGAGATGAGCCCCCACCCCCATCCCCTAAAGGGGGGTAATAACGAGGAGTTGTTGGTACTGAAGCCGTTACTTGATTTGCAGGCGGCCCTTTCCGCTATTCCTGCCGAAAATGAATTGTTGATTGAGCATATCGAAACCAAAGATGGTTACCATCTTTTTGTATATCCTTTTGAGGGGAGGCTGGTGCATGAAGCCATGGCGGCTATCCTTGCATATCGCATCAGTAAAATTACACCCATCACCTTTTCAATTGCAATGAATGATTATGGGTTTGAATTGCTCAGCGATCAGCCAATTCCTGTTGATGACAGTAATGTTTATGAATTATTTACGCAAAATAATTTGCTGGCAGATATCCAGAAAAGTGTGAATGCTACCGAAATGGCCAAGCGTAAATTCAGGGATATTGCGGTTATAGGCGGATTGATTTTTCAGGGTATGCCCGGTGAGCAAATGAAAGCCCGGCATTTGCAAAGCAACGCCGGGCTGTTGTTTAATGTGTTTAATGAATACGATCCCAATAATTTATTACTGCGACAGGCTTACAACGAAGTAATGAGCCAGCAAATGGAAGAAGTAAGGTTACGGGATGCTTACAAAAGAATCAGTGAAAGCAATATCGTTCTTACATTTCCTAAACGGCTGACACCTTTTTGTTTCCCTATTTTAGCTGATGGCCTTAACCGAAACAACCTGACTTCCGAAAAGCTGGAGGACAGGATAAAGAAGATGCAGGCACAGTTAGAGAAATAATAATAGTTTAGAAATTAAGATTTGTTAAAGTGATTCTCTCTATCGTGTTTACAAGGGTTAAGCGTTTAGAATTAATACACTAAATTTTTTCGTTGTACTGCATAAAGAATGATAAAAATAATTGGAAATAAAAGAATGATTGAAGAGAATCCCTTGAAAACACCGATGCCAATAAATAGAAAGCTGGCTATAATCGGCACTACTTCACCTGCCAGCCAGATTATAAAACCTTGCTTTTTTAATTTACGCATTTCCATGGCACCATAGGTGCAAAGTGCAACGCCTACAAGGTTTAATAATAAAATAGGTATTTTGTTTTCCATTGTTTTTTTGGCCATCTCTACCATTTCGGGTCCCATCATACCTTTAACCCAGCCTGGCGCATTCGCCATATTGTCCTGGGCTTTTACAATGGCGTCGTAGGATTTTTCAGCAGATACAAATGAATAAATGCTGGAAATTAATAAAATGCCACATCCAACAAAAGTTAGGATGGTCAATACATTTAGGCCGGTACCTAAAGTTGGTTTGTCTTCTTCAGAAAAGTTTAGTTGATCAGTCATGTTTTAAGTTTTTTTTGTAATGTAAATACAAAATGGATTATTTCAAAACCAATTTTATAATAGTTATCTGTTTAAGCCGGTTAACTTCGCCCATTATGCAGCAAATTGTACAACACCCTATTGCAGGTAATACCTTTTCATTATCAAATGACCGCTGTGTTTTTTGGGAAGAGGAAAAAATTTTGTTGCTGTCCGATTTACATTTTGGCAAAACCGGTCATTTTAGAAAAGAAGGCATTGCGGTGCCACAAGGCGTTTACAGGGACGACCTGCAGCGGCTGGTAACACAAATACAATTTTTTAAACCACAACAACTGGTAATTATTGGCGACATGTTTCACAGCCATGCCAATAAAGAACTTGATTTGTTTAAAAAGTGGAGAAACGATTTTAAGAGCCTGCCGATTCAATTAATAAAAGGCAACCATGATATTTTAAAAAATGACTGGTACAAGGATGCAACAATAACGGTTGTGGAAAACTGTTTGCAAATGGGATCCTTTTCATTTGTACATGATATTGCAGTTATACAAAATGAATTGTGTGCAGCACGTTATTTTTTCAGCGGTCATATTCATCCGGGCATATCTATACGTGGTATTGGCAGGCAATTCATCCAGCTTCCCTGCTTTTATTTTTCTCAGCAGTTTGCAGTGTTGCCGGCCTTTAGCAAGTTCACGGGTAATCATCCCATTAAACCAAAACCGGGTGAAAGTGTTTTTGCAATACTACCTGCCAATCATTTAAAAAACGAACGGGGCGGTATTCTTAAATTATAACCATGAGTAAGCTGCTGAAAATTGCCTATGACGCCATCTACGCCCATCCTTTACCCGAAGGGCATCGCTTTCCCATGCTAAAGTATGAGCTTATACCCGGACAACTTTTGCATGAAGGAAGCATAACTGCACAAAATTTATTTGCCCCCAAACCTTGCCCCGATGAAATAATTTTATGGACCCATGAAGCAGCTTATTTAAAAAGATTACACGATCAAACATTGAGTGTAAAAGAGCAACGTCATATTGGATTTCCCCAATCGCCTGCACTTACTTTACGGGAACTAATGATTACACAAGGCACCATCGATTGTTGTCACTATGCTGTTGAAAATGGCGTAGCTTTTAATGTTGCCGGAGGTACGCACCATGCTTTTGCAGATAGGGGAGAAGGCTTCTGCATGCTCAATGATATGGCAACTGCAGCCAACTATTTATTAAAGAAAAAGCTTGCCGGTAAAATACTGATCGTTGATTTGGATGTACACCAGGGTAACGGCACTGCCAAGCTATTTGAGAATGAACCAGCGGTTTTTACTTTTAGCATGCATGGAGAACACAACTATCCATTTCATAAAGAAAAAAGTAACCTTGATGTACCGCTAAAAGATGGTACGGATGACAATACTTATCTCACCTTACTAAATGAATATTTACCCGGCTTGATTGAAACCGAAACGCCAGATCTGGTATTTTATTTATCCGGAGTAGATGTTTTAGAAACAGATAAATATGGTAAATTAAAAGTTACCATGCAAGGTTGTAAAAAACGGGATGAAATTGTTTTTACGCATTTGTATAAGAAGGGTATTCCTTGCGTAGTTGCTATGGGCGGCGGTTACAGCGCCGATGTAAAGGTTATTACAGAAGCACATTGCAATACTTTTAGGGTAGCAAAAGAAATTTATGGATTGTAGATAATAATTGCTTAATAATTTATTCGCACCACAAATTTTAAAGTACTATAGTTTAGCGGGTTTAGAAGTTTAGTCGTTGTGCTAAATTGCAAAATATTATTAATAGAAATAAAAAGAGGCTGCCTGGTTAACAGGACAGCCTCTTAGCAGTTAGATTGTTTGTAAACGGCTTATTGTTTGGTAACTTGTTTAAATATGTTGCCTTCAGTAGTATTAAATTGAAGCAGGTAATTTCCTGCTGGTAAAGTTGATAATTCTTGCAGAGCTACATAGTTGGTGCCTTTGTGAAGTTGTACATTTTTTGAAACCAATTCCTTACCACTCATACTCAATACTCTTACTACACTTGTTTCATTTTTTGAGTAGTCAGCATTAATATTTACATAGCTGCTGAAAGGATTGGGAGAAACTGTAAAGTCACTAGTACCTTTTTTCAATTTTACTGAAACTACTTTCGAGTAACTTTTTTTGCCATCAAAATCAACTTGCTTTAGTCTGTAGTAAACCAAGTTACCTGTTACCGCAGTTACATCATCATTGATAGTATAATTCTTTTCAACACTTGTATTTCCGTTGCCTGCAACAGTACTAATGGTGTTGAACATTTTACCATCAAAGCTTCTTTCAATATCGTACCTGCTACAGTTTATTTCCATGGTAGTAAGCCAGTTTAGCTTTACCAGGTTTACACTAACAAGATTGGCTAAAAAAGTTTTCAAAGTAACCGGTAGTGGTCCACCCTGTGGTTCCAAAATGGCTGTACCATCATCTGTTGATTTAATGCCTGCATCAGAGAATCCGGTAATTCGTGCTACATTAATAATGGGTGCAATACTCAAAGCTTGTCCCGGATTATTTACTGTTACCTGAAATTCAATTTCAAAAGATTCCTGTGGTGCTAAAATACCACCCTGGCTTCCGTTAGACGCTGTACCAACCCTGCAAATTATCACTTTGCTTACAGCGTAGAAATCGCCTTGGTCATCACCAATATTATCCGTAAAATAGCTTCCTGGTATAAGCCCTGCACCAGTAATCACTTTCATCGATCCCGGAACATAGGTTACATTTTTTGGCAGTGTGTCAATGATGGTACAAAGATTGGCATTGCCTAAACCAATATTTTTACCTTTAAGTGTATAAGTTAGTACCTCATTTATTTCTGCAATATTATTTAAGTTGGCGTCTTTCACAAATTTGTCAATAATGATGGTAGGATTGCTTGTTTTAATTTGAAAAGTAAACAGGCCCGGAAAATACCTGTCTGCTTCTGTACCAAATTCTAAAGCAACAGTTGTATCGCCTGGTTTAATTCCGTAGCCGCTACCAACATAAAACTGGTCAATATCAATCCCCATTTGGTTGGTATAGTTGGGACTTTTGTTTGTAACATGCCTGCCGGTATCTGTAATGGTACCATTCCAGGGATTGTCTACTGCATTTAATCCATTGTAAAAATTGGTACCATTAATTTTAAGGTAATCCATTTTTAAATTAGCATCTCCTTCCCAAACCATAGCGCCCATTTTGGCATCTCTAAGGCTTATAGCCCCTGATGGAACATTTAAACCTGTAAGCGTTACAGAAGATATTTGTGCAGAACCGCCATTGTACACTTGCTGAAATCCATCATAAACCCTTACACTATTATAGTCTGAAATTAATGCGTTTTCATAAACAATTACAATACACCAACCGCCATAATTGCCACCTGAGCCTGATGAACCAACGGATGCTGCAATATTACCGACGGTATAAGTACCAGCACCTTTTGATTGAACAAATGGAGTAATGTCTGTGTACGCCTGGTATTGATTGATGGTGCTGCTTCCGGTGCCGGTAGTAGTTTTGTCTATTTGAGCTGCTGCATATTCAGTATAGTTGCCACTATTTCCAAATCTTATTTTAACTCTTTTTATGCTGTCAATATCCAAATTAAATTCACTTTTTTTAACCTGGGCACCCCAGTAAAGTCTGGCCAACTTAATCGTGTTGGTACCGGCTGGTAAAGAAAGATCAGCAGAAGATGAATTCCTTGTGCCTGCACCAATGCCGGTATTACCATCAATATCCACATACTGAATATTTGCATTATCATTGCCATAAACACTGTTGCCATTGGCTCTGTTGTTATTCATTTTGGCTGTGTCTGCTACTCCCGCAGTTACAATATGGGTAAGTGTATTGCCAAACAAAGTGGTGCCACCTTTAATGTTATCAGAAAATACTTTCGAGTAACTTCTAAACTGGGCATTTGAAGTAATTGAAAAAGATACTGCTGTTAATAGCAGGAATGCAAATTTAATTTGCCTGCTGTAATTTTTTTTTGTGGTTGTTGTAGTAGTTGTTTTCATTGTTGTACGTTTTGCTACGGTATCTCTACTACTGTGCCGCTTATTTAACTAGCTGAAAATTAACTATCTATTTTTATTTAATGCGGTGCCAAAATCTATTGAATGGATGGTTTTCCACAAAATGGACAAATAAACCTTCATGGTAGTTACTAATAGCATGGGTTGAAATAGTTGGGCTATCAACATCCGTTTTTAATCAAATTTAGTTGCGCTTGTACCGTTTTTTTATCAGGAGCTATTCGTTACATTCTGATAGCTATCAGAACAGGCTTATTGCCAGCCCAGTCAACTACCCCGCCTTTCTTAGGGGTCCGGAAGAGGCCTCTCTCACCGGGCTTTTCACTGCTATCCGACCATTCTACTCCGATATTTTTCGGAGCCATTGAGCCGTAAATCTTTCTCAATTCTTAGGACGCATTTTGTTTAAAGACAACGTCATCCTTTTTAAGGTGAAAGCCAGATTGTGAAGTTATGTTTAAGCAAAAGTATATTTCTTGCTTTATGCCGGAGTTGGAGTATTATACACAAACTTGTTGATCATCAATGTGCCAGGTTCTTGCCTATAGTCATTGAGCGTTAATAGACCCTGCAGCCGGAAATATGCTATAAGTATTTAAGCTGCGGCAATCATGCTGATTTGGATGTATTGCCGCCATAGACTATTTTTAAGGAGCGGCAATATAGTCGTTATAGGCAACCCTTTTTTAATTCAAAAGTTACTTTAAAAATGTCAAATTTAGACCTTACAAATTCGCAAGATTTTTCAATCTGGGATAAAGATTTTTTGGAAAAAACAGACTCAATAATAAATTTACCAGCATTAAATTCTCTTGAAGTAGAAATTATATTAAAAGAACTTGAAGAAAAAAGCAAGACATCTAATTTTGAGGAATTAGTAGATATATGTTACAGTATTGTTCAGAGAGTTCCTATTCCCTTGGTTAAGATAGATGTCAATTATATTGTCAGATGTAGACCCAATGATCCTGGACAAATATTTAAACAATCCTCAGAACTCAGCTATAATCCTAACCAAGATAAAATTAGCCAAGGCAGATTCAATTTGATAAAAGAGCCAATTTTTTACGCCGTGCTACCAAGTAATTCAAAAAATAATTATCCGCCAGAATTAGCAACAATTTTTGAGACGTGTAAAGATTTAAAAACAATTCTCACAATTGCAAAAGAAAAACTTGTCACACTTAGTTATTGGAAGATTGCCAAAGAATTCTTTGCGATAAGTCTATCATTCTACGATGAAGCAAAAAATAAAAATGACAACATTCATAATATAAATACCTTTTTTGAAACTATTCTTAAAAATAGATTTACGGATACAAGTAAAGAACCTCTCCTGAAATTATATAGATTCTTATCACAAAAAGCAAGTCATGTAAAAGAAGATGATAGTGACTATTTAATTACAACTGCATTTAAACATGCGCTAACAAAATTTTATGGGAAAAAAATTAATGCAATAATTTATTCCGGAGCAGACAGCGAAAATCATTGTATAAATATTGCCTTAAGTAAAGACTTAGTTGATGAAAAATATATTGACTTTTTAGGAGCAATTATGTATAAAATTAAATTAGACAAACAAATTATCCCATATACAGAAATTGCTTATCCAATGCAAGGCAAATATTTCATTTTTCAACCAGTAAAAAATCTACCAACCTCTTAGGGCTGCCTACAACAAAAATATTGCTGCAAGTGTGGCTGGACAATCAAACTTCAGCTAAGTATCACTATCAGCTTCAGTTTCGGCAGGACAGGCACCTTTGGACTTTTATTTGTTATCTTTTATATCTTTATTCATCAGCGGTTGGTGGTGGGCACAGCAATGAATCCGATAGCTATCGGATCCCTGCCCGCTAGTAATACTCTAACGTTGGCGAAATGCAATTTAGTGTTTGTAATTAGTAACCTAAAATCGTTAAATTTGTAAAAAACTACGAAATGCAAACTTTAATTATAGAGTTAGATTCAAACAATAAAGCAAAGGAACTTTCCTCTCTACTTTCTTCATTAGACTTTGTGAAAAAAGTGTCATCTATTAACAAACCGAAAGCTTTAATTGCTGCATTGCAAGAGCACGAGAATTTGAAATCTTCGATTGTGAAAAGAAAGAATAAAGCTATTGCTAAGTACATATAATGAAAGCTCAACAAAGGGATATAGTAGAATTAAATTACGAACTTCCAAATGGAAAGTTTAAAGCTCACCCGGCATTAGTTATTTCTAATTCGAACGTTTTAGAAACAGAAGATATCTTTTACGCTGTAATGATATCTTCAAATTCAATGAATGAGGAATTTAACTTTGAGTTAGATAATTCAATGTTAACAAAACCACTCTCCAAAAAATCTTTTGTTAAATGTCAATTAATTCAGTCTTATACTACCGATGAAGTCATTTCAAAAATATCTTCACTTAAGCAAGCTAGTTTTGAAAAGGTTTTAAAACGAATTTTTGAAACAGTTTTTTAATTACAAAACAATTAAAGTAACTTATTATGAAAGCACTTTGCCCAACAAAAGTATTTCCAAAAGAGGGGCAGACGGAAGTTCAATCGACTGTAAATCCCTACTGTACTGCATTCGGGCTTGATGAAATGCCTGGTAAATCAATTATGAGTTACTTTCCAATTAAATAAACCTGGCTTTTTTTACGCCTTAGAATATTGCAAATGAATAGTTCGACATATGATTTGTGTGACAAAATACGAACGCACAAAAGTGGTTTGTCGTAATACACAAATCAAAATAAAAAAAAGGGCCGAAACGACTAGTCGTTTCGGCCCTTAAAGAATTTATTATTCTTGAAAAATTAACCTCTGTTCTCTCTCATTGGAATGCGCTTTCTTCCTTCAGGTCTGCCTTCCGGCCTGCTGTCGCTTCTTCCTTCACTTCTTTCACTTCTTCCTTCTTCACCAGCTCTTTTAAAACCACCGTCTGCTTCGTTCATCCTAACCTGCCTGCCATTGTATTTTTTACCATCCAGACTTTTAATCATTTTGGGTGCAGCAGCTTTATCAACTTCTATCCAACTGTTCATATCCCTCATATCTATTTTACCCAACACTTCTTTATTCAGATTACTTTCATCCAGGATGAACTGTAAAAAACTGGATTTATAAAAACCATCCTTAGTACCAAGGTTGATGAAGAGCCTTGCATAACCATTGTCCCGCTGCCTTGAACTGCGGCTGTTTTCACTCCTGTCGCTTCTGCCGGTTGATTCTCTGCCTGCGCTGCTACTTTCACGTTGATTGTAAGTACTACGGCTGTTTGCATTCAGGTCATCAGCATGTTCATAATACTTTAAAAAGTGGTTAAACTCCAATGCTGCTATCCTTTGTAAAACTTCTTCTTTGCTTACATCTTTAAACTTTTCCATCAAGTCTGCCATGTAAGTTTCATAATCACCATGAGATACATCTGCCTCCATCAGCTTATCCATAAAATGAAAAAACTGTTTGCGGCAAACATCTTTGCCACTAGGTGCATCCATTTTATGAAACTGAGCATTTACCATGCGTTCCAGTTGTTTAATCTTAAATGTTTCCCTGCTATGAACAATAGAAATACAGATACCAGTTTTACCAGCTCTTGCTGTACGTCCGCTGCGATGCGTATATACTTCCATGTCGTCGGGTAATTCAAAATTGATAACATGCGTAATGCCATCTACATCGATACCTCTTGCCGCAACATCAGTTGCAATTAATAGTTGTAGTTTTTTCTGGCGAAAACGGCCCATCACTTTGTCCCGCTGTTGTTGTGTTAGATCACCGTGTAAAGCTTCAATTTCATACCCTTCCTGAACCAGCCTTTCAGCTACATCCTGTGCATCAAGCTTTGTACGGGTAAAAATAATTCCGTACATACCCGGATTAAAATCAATGTAACGTTTGAGCGTTTCGTAACGGTGATGTGCTGCTACTGTTATATACTGGTGATCGATGTTAACGTTTCCGCTATTCTTTTTACCCACTGTAATCTCTTTTGGATTACTCATAAAGTTTTTAGAAATAGCCCTTACTGCAGGTGGCATGGTAGCACTAAACAACCAGATGCTTTCCCTGTTAATCGTATTTTTTAGCACAAAATCAATATCATCTCTAAAGCCCATGTTCAGCATTTCATCTGCTTCATCCAATACAACGTATTTTACTTTTTGTAGGTCGATGGCTTTGCGTTCGATCAAATCAATCAACCTGCCCGGCGTTGCAATTACAATTTGTACCCCTTTTTTAAGGTTGCGTATTTGCATGGTGATGGATGCGCCACCATAAACAGCTTCTGTAAACACCCCTTTGGTGAACTTAGTAAAAGTGGTTAAATCGCTGGTGATTTGCAAACAGAGTTCTCTCGTTGGGCATACAATTAATGCCTGCGGATGGCGTTCTGCCCTGTTGATTAAGTTTAACAACGGCAAACCAAAAGCAGCTGTTTTACCAGTACCTGTTTGTGCAAGGCCTACAAAATCTGTAGTGCCGGAAAGTAAAATGGGGATGGCTTGTTCCTGTATCGGTGTAGGAGTTTCAAATCCTAATGCGGTAACGGCTTGTACCAATTCTTCGTTTAAGCCTAAGGCTTCAAATGCATTCATGTAAATGTTTTTTTCGCTTACATGATATGCTAATTTGCCTGTTGCTACACTACTCGATACTCTTAAAACCGTATAAGTAAATACTAACATCAACAGCCCCTAGGGCACCTCATGCAATACTCGTTAATAAATAATGGCCGCAAATGTAGGGGTTTTTTGTGGATAAAATTGCGTAAGTATTGGCTTCGGGTTTTTGGAGGTACATTTTTGGGTAGATTTAACAGCACTTACAATTTATATACTTGTCCTTTACGTTCAATTTACTTATAGGAATTCATTGATACATCTAATGCAATTTTCCGGTGTTAACAACGTTCATTAATGAAAATAATTCGATGGCAAAATCAATAAATTAAAATATTGCTTGCGTGATTGTGCTCCGGTGTAAAATCTTTTTGAGCTATTAAACGATATAGTTTTTTTTAAGTCTGAATTACAATTTTGTAGGTATAAAATTTTCTTATGTTAAAGTGTTTACTGGTTATAGTATCTTTCTTTTTTATTTTAAGTAAGGTTGATGCACAGGTTACTGATACCAAAACCAATGCGGCTATAGATACTGCCTCAATATTGAAAGAGTTGTCAGATTTATTACATCCAGATGAATCCTCCATTAGCTATGCAACAATTGATGTAGGAATTGGTAACAGGCTATTTAACGTGCGGAATAAAAGTTTAAATGCAAAACAATCTACCACAGGCACATTGGTTTACACACCAACACTAAGCTATTTTCATAAATCAGGTTTTAGCATAGCGGCCTCTGCCAATTTATTAAATGATGTCGAAAAAGGTTTTGGTGTAAGTCAGGTAGGGCTTTCGCCGGGGTACGACTATTCCGACAATAAAGATTTCAGTACAGGAATTGCTTATACACACTACTTTGTTAAGGACTTGTATTCCCCTTACGCCATTCCAATTCAGAATGATTTTTATGGTTACTTTAGCTATAAAAAATATTGGCTGGAAACCGGGCTTGCACTCGACTATGCTGCCGGCGTGTATAAGCAAGTAAAAACAAAGGATAGCATTGCCAACAACATCCGGAGGAAATTTTATGATAGTGCCAGTTTTTATATTAAAACGTTTTCAATGATTTTTTCTGTTGGCCATAATTTTGAATGGGATGGTTTATTGCGTGATGATGATGGCCTTAACTTTACACCTACTCTTATGCTGAATTTTGGATCGTCAAAAACCAACATCACACATAATACAAATGCCATCCACCTGTTGAATTTTTTAAATAAAAAAGGCAGATTGCCAAAGATTCAAACCAGTTCTTTTGCAGCCGAATCAATTGGCCTTAATTTAAATATCGGTTACAGTATTGGTAAGTTTTCTTTTCAACCGCAATTATATCTCGACTATTATCTGCCCCAATCCGATTTAAACAAGTTGAGTAAGCTATTTACTTTTACAACTGCATTTTCTTTTTAAAACATTCAGTTAACAAAACATTATTAATTGCAGCTTGCCATTGGTATGTAAATTGAAATACAATCCGTAACCAAATTTTATTGTATGAAATCTATCGTAGTATCCATTGCCATTTTTGCATCTTTTATTTCCTACTCACATGCACAAGGCTTTAGTGCCGGTATTAAAGCCGGAGCCAATGTAAATAAGCTTACAGGCAAATCTTTCAATGAACAGTTTACCTACGGATATCATGTAGGAGCTTTTGCACAAGTTAAACTAGGCAAACGGTTAGAGTTGCAACCCGAAGTTATTTTTAACCAGGTAAACACCGATACATCCAGCCAATTTAGCGAGTTGTACAAAATAAATTCCAGTAAAATTTCTAATATCAAACTTAGCTACTTAAGTATTCCGCTTATTTTAAATTATAAACTTTCCAAAGGCTTTTCTATTCAGGCTGGTCCGCAGTATGGAATTCTATTGGACCAACATAAAGATTTGTTGCAAAACGGAAAGAGTGCTTTTAAAGACGGCGATTTCAGTTTGCTTGCAGGTATGCAAATTAAGTTTGCCAGTTTTAGAGTATATGGTCGTTATGTGGTTGGCTTGAATAATATCAATGATATCGACAACAAGGATAAATGGAAAAATCAAAGTATTCAACTTGGTGTAGGCTTTGCAATATTTTAATTAAGTTTTTCTTTTAGCAATTTCTCATAGACGTCATTGTGCTTACAGCCTCTTTATAAAAAAAGAGGCTGTTTGTTGTTTATACCTGCTTAATAAAAATCACTTACTTCTAAAGCCGTTAAGTAAATTGTGCATGTTTTTATAATCAACTTTTAATAAACAAACATGCGGCCTATTTCAATTGTTATTATTGCAAAAAACGAAGAACTGGTTTTAGGCCGAACCTTAAACAGCTTTCGTAATATTACAGATGACATTGTAGTAGCAGATACCGGAAGCACAGACGACACCATTACTACTGCACAGAAAAATGGTGCAAGGGTTGAAAGGCTTATCTGGCAGGGGTTTGGTCCTACAAAAAATGCAGCCCTGCAACTAGCTAAATATGATTGGGTGCTTTTTTTAGATGCTGATGAAGCGATAGATACCACGCTGTTTTCATTTCTCGAAAATGTATCGTTGCAGGATGATCGTATACTCTATAAGATAAAATTCAAAAATTATTTTGGTAAACAATTAATTCGTAATGGTGAATGGGGTAATGAATCTAAAATTAAATTGTTTAATAAAAAGGTGGCCTGTTGGGACAATACCAATGTGCATGAAAAAGTAATAGCGCCACCCGGCACTAATATAAAAACTGCTGAAGGATATATATTGCATGAATTAATTGACAACATCAACGAGTATGTTCAAAAGATCAGCCGTTATGCAGACCTTGCTGCACAAAAATATTTTCAGCAGGGAAAAAAAGCTTCCTGGTTTAAATTATATGTCTATCCTTTTTATCTGTTCTTCTTTTTTTATGTAATCCGGCTTGGACTGCTAGATGGCCGAATTGGATTTATTACAAGTTATGTGTCGGCTTATTATTCCTTTTTAAAATACCATCGATTAAAAGAATTGACCTTATAATTGGCAGCATAAACCGGCGCTTTAGTAATTGTAAAGTTCATTTATAATATCGATATTTGCCGCCCATGAAGGTATCAGGCTTTACATTTATAAAAGATGCAATACAATTTGGTTATCCCATCACTGAGGCAATACGCTCTGTGTTACCATTATGCGATGAATTTATTGTGGCGGTTGGCAATTCAACTGATGGTACAAGAGCGCTGATTGAAAACATACACGATGACCGTATTAAAATCATCGATACAGTATGGGATCCTCAACTTAAAACTGGCGGCAGAGTGCTGGCTGCAGAAACTGATAAGGCGTTTAAAGCGGTTGCAGCAGATTCAGACTGGGCATTTTATATACAGGGCGATGAGGTATTGCATGAGCATTATTTGGATACAGTAAAGAAAGCCATGCACCAATATCTAGATAATGAAAAGGTAGATGGCCTGCTGTTTAATTATAAGCACTTTTGGGGATCATTCGACTTTGTTGGAGGGTCTTCAAGGTGGTATAGAAATGAGATAAGAGTGATAAGGAATAATAAAAATATTTATTCTCACAGAGATGCACAAGGATTTAGAAAGGGCGATAACGAAAAGCTTTCAGTTAAGCCAATTGATGCCTATATCTATCATTACGGATGGGTGAGAGAACCAAAAGCAATGCAGAACAAAGCAATGGGAGTAGGCAAATACTGGAGTGAGGAAGGCTACGATGAGAATAAAATAAAGTTTGATGCAAATGATTTCGACTACAAGCAAATTGATGTATTGAAAAAATTTACCGGCACACATCCGTCAGTAATGCAAAACCGGATAACATCAGCTAACTGGAAATTTGATTTTGATATTAGCAAGAATAAACCAAAACCAAAAGATGTGTTTAAGGATTTGATTGAAAAAATTACCGGAAGCCGACCTTTCGACTATAAAAATTACCGTATAATCTGATTGTAAAATTATCACAATGGAAGTAAAAGAATTAATACTGGCAGCATGGAGCAACAGAGATTTGCTAAAAGACGCAACCTATTCTGATGCTGTAAGATTTGTAATTGAAGAAGTAGATAAAGGAAGGCTACGCACTGCCGAACCAACAGCAAATGGCTGGCAGGTAAACGAATGGGTAAAGCAGGCCATACTGATGTATTTTGGTATTCAGCAAATGGAAACACACACACTGCCCCCATTTGAGTTTTATGATAAAATGAAATTAAAAAGCGGCTATGCTGCATTGGGAGTAAGGGCTGTGCCGCATGCAGTAGCAAGGTATGGCGCTTATCTTGCAAAAAATGTAGTTTTAATGCCATCCTATGTAAACATTGGTGCCTATGTAGATGAAGGAACCATGGTAGATACCTGGGCAACTGTTGGCAGTTGTGCTCAAATAGGGAAGGGCGTACACCTGAGTGGTGGCGTGGGTATTGGGGGTGTGCTCGAGCCTTTGCAGGCAGCACCTGTAATTATTGAAGACGGTGCATTTATTGGCAGCCGATGCATAGTGGTAGAAGGCGTACGGGTAGAAAAAGAAGCAGTGTTGGGAGCAAATGTGGTACTTACACAGTCAACTAAAATTATTGACGTTAGTGGCCATGAACCCATCGAATACAAAGGTATTGTGCCGGCCAGAAGCGTAGTGATTCCGGGCAGTTACCTTAAAAAATTTCCTGCCGGAGAATACAATGTAAGTTGTGCATTGATCATTGGGAAACGCAAAGCATCAACTGATTTAAAAACCAGTTTGAATGATGCGTTGAGAGATTTTAATGTTTCAATGTAGATAAAATAATCATTTACTTTTTGGTTGATGTTTTGCCAATCAAAAGCAGCGGCTAACTGTTGTGTAATTATAAAATGGAGTTACAATCAAAAAGAAATACGGTTACCCTGGCAGGTTTTATCCTTGCTATTTTGGGTGCCGTGTTATTTTCTACCAAAGCCATTATTGTAAAAACTGCTTTTAGGGATGTACATACAGATGCGCTTACCTTGCTGGCCATTCGAATGATATGCTCACTGCCTTTTTACATTGCAGCAGCTTTTTTTGCCAGTAATAAAAAAGATAATGTCAGGCTCACCAGCCGCCAATGGCTTGCAATTGGTATTTTGGGTTTGTTTGGTTATTATGTAAGCAGTTTACTTGATTTTGTTGGCTTGCAGTACATCAGTGCCGGACTAGAGCGACTGATTTTGTTTTTGTATCCCAGTTTTGTATTATTGATTAATGCGGCAGTTTTTAAAGAAAAAATTAACGGCATTCAAAAGCTTGCCTTGTTGCTAACCTATGCCGGTGTTGCGTTGGCTTACTTTGGTGAGCTGAATATAGATACCAGTAACCCCCATTTTTTTATAGGTAGTTTATTGATTTTTATATGCGCCATTACCTATGCGCTGTACATTGTTGGTAGTGGGAAAATGATTCCTGTGGTAGGCGCTACAAAATTTACAGCTTACACAATGCTGGCAGCCACCGTTGGGGTTTTGCTGCACTTTTTAATAAAAGGAAATCATCAGGAAGTATTAGTGAATTCAGATTTCTGGCGCTATGGAATACTACTTGCGATAGTTGCAACAGTAGTTCCCAGTTTTTTAATTTCGAATGCTCTTAAAAAAATAGGGAGCAACAACCTTGCTATTATTTCCGGCATTGGCCCGGTAAGCACTATCATACAGGCACATTTTTTTTTAGGCGAGAAAATATTTGCAGAACAAATAGCCGGAACCGTATTGGTAATTACTGGTGTTTTATTAACCGGATGGAAAGGAAGAGATGCTGCATTATAAATTTAGTTACTAAAAGGATTGGTAGTTTTTTTGATTTCTTTATATTTGCAATCCTCACCAGCCCAGGTGGCGAAATTGGTAGACGCACTGCCTTCAGGTGGCAGCATTCGCAAGGATGTGATGGTTCGAGTCCATTCCTGGGCACCAAAATAAAAAGAGGCTGTCTCGACTATTGAGACAGCCTCTTTTTATTTTGATAAATTCTAAAAAACAGCCTTTATGATTTACGCCCAATATAATTTCATTATAGGCTTCCGATGGCTATCGGGGTGTGTTGGCTGAAATTATGTGCGATGGCTTAGTGTGAAGGGATTTGGTAAATACTTTCCTGTGTCGATTGGTTTCGGCATTGGACTAATTACAGAGTATAATCGGTATAATTGATATTTATTATTGCTATTTTATCTGGTATAATAAAACGCCGTAAACCGAATGGAAAAAATGCGTTGTAACCAAATAGTTTACAACGCATTTTTATTTTAATGGATACTTGAATGGATACTTTTTTTATTCATTATCCTTTTCTGAAATTTTACTGCCTATATTATTTACCTTTTACAACATTGATGATTGCCTTTTGTTTGTCTTGAAATGCTCCAATAATATACATTCCAGCCTTCAGGTCTTTTCCAAATCTAAATACGCTGTTAGGCGCAATAATGGTTTGCAATAATTTCCGTCCCAACATATCTGTTATAATAACTTCAACTTCTTTTTTGTCCCCACTTTCTGCTATTATTGAAAACTGATCCGTTGAAGGATTGGGGTATGCTTTTATACTCAGCTTTGTTGAAGAAACAAATAGCGTCGGTTCAGGCGCACCGGCTTTTGGAACACAGGCAGGTGCAGTAAGTGTTATATTAGTAAGTGTACCAATACAATTTTTTGCATCTTTTACATAAGCTGTATATGTACCTGCTGCAAGATTGCTGAATACATTACTGAAGAAATAATTAACATTATTCAAACTGTATGTAAACGGAGTAGTTCCGCCAGTAATAGAAATGGTTAATTGACCGTTATTTGCGCAAGCTGTAGGATTAACTTTAGTTACCTTACTAATAATGAGTGGTGCATATGTGTTAAGGAAAACAGTAACCGGTGGTGCAGTGCATCCCCTTGCATCTTTTACATAACCCGTATATGTTCCTGATGCAAGATTGCTGAATTTGCTGGTTGAGAAAAAATTGACATTATTCAGACTGTAGGTAAAAGGTGATGTGCCACCTGTTCTTTCGATGGTTAATGAACCATCATTTCTGCAGCCTGAAACAGTAATCTTATAAATGTTTGAAATCACAAGCGGCGAAGCTTTGGTGAGTACATCAGTATAGGTACTTATACATCCCTTTGCATCTTTTACATAAGCAGTGTAGGATCCGCCCGCAAGATTGGAGAATACATTGCTGGTAAAATAATTGATATTATTCAGGCTGTATGTAAATGGTGATGTACCACCTGTTCTATTGATAGTTATTACTCCATCAGACTTACAGGCTGCTACCATAGTTTTGGTTAAACTTGTTATTGCGAGCGTAGAACCATTGGGAAGTAAATCTGTAAATGTAGCTACGCAATTCCTTGCATCTTTTACATAAACTGTATAAGTTCCTCCTGCAAGGTTGCTGAACAGATTAGACGATACATACGTGACATTGTTAAGACTGTACGTAAAAGGAGCAGTACCGCCCGAACTGTTGATAGTTATTTTGCCGTCATTGTTGTTGCATGCAGAAGCAGCAACTTTTGTTAAGCTGGTAATAACAAGAGCCGGAGCCTTACTAATATTAACAGCAAGTGAATTAATGCAGCCTTTTGCATCTTTAACATAAGCCGTATAGCTACCTCCTGCAAGATTGCTGAAGACATTGGAAGACGTATAAGTAACATTATTCAAGCTGTATTGTAATGCTGCAGTACCACCAGAACTATTGATGGTTATCGAGCCATCAGCATTGCAAGCCGAAGCGTCAGTTTTGGTTATACTTGTTATTACAAGTGGTAAAGCAGCTGTAAGATTATCAGTCTGTGAAGCCGTACAACCATTCGCATCTTTTATGTATACCGTATATGTACCTGCCGCAAGATTGCTGAATATGTTTGAAGTAGAATAATTAACATTATTCAGACTATATTGGTAGGGTGAATTGCCACCTGAGCTATTGACGGTTATAGAACCATCAGCATTGCAGGCAGAAGCAGGGGTTTTGCTTAAACTTGTAATTACAAGCGGTGACGCTGCTGTGAGTGAGACAGCAACTGAGGTAATGCAGCCCTTAGCATCTTTTACATAAACCGTATAGCTACCGCCTGTGAGATTGGCGAACACATTAGACGAGACATAATTGACATTATTCAAACTGTATTGCAGTGGTGCAGTACCGCCTAAACTATTGATGGTGATAGAACCATTAGCGTTACAAGCCGTAGGGTCAATTTTTGTTAAACTCGAAATTGCAAGTGGAGGTGCCTGGTTAAGTAATTCTGTAACTGTTGCGGTGCATCCAGTTGCATCTTTTACATACGCCGTATAGTTACCACCTGCAAGGTTGCTGAACACATTAGACGAGAAGTAATTGATATTGTCAATGCTATATTGTAAAGGAGCAGTGCCGCCAGAACTATTGATGGTTATTGTTCCATCAGCATTACAAGCCGAAGCATCTGTTTTGGTTAAACTATTAATCACAAGTGATGGTGCCTGGTTAAGTATTTCAGTAATTGTTGCCGTACATCCTTTTACATCTTTTGCATAAGCGGTATAATTACCTGCCGCAAGGTTGGTGAATGTATTGTTAGACACAAATGTAATATTATCCAGGCTGAATCGTACACGGCCAGTGCCACCAGTACTATTAATTGTTATTGTGCCATCAGCATTACAAGCCGAAGCATCTGTTATGGTTAAACTGGTAATTACAGGTGATGAACCATTACTTAAAACATCAACCAGTGAAGTTATGCAACCAGTTACATCTTTTACATAAGCAGTATAGCTACCCGCTGCAAGATTGGTGAATTCATTGCCAGAAAAATAATCGATATTATTCAGGCTGTATTGTAAAGGCGCAGTACCCCCGCTACTATTGATGGTGATACTACCATCTGTCTGGTTGCATGCTGAAGGAATAGTTTTGGATAAACTATTAATTACAAGTGGTGGTGCCTGGTTAAGTATTTCAGTAATTGTTGCCGTACATTCTTTTACATCTTTTGCATAAGCGGTATAGATACCTGAAGCAAGGTTGGTGAATGTATTGTTAGACACAAATGTAATATTATCCAAGCTGAATAGTATACGGCCAGTGCCACCAGAACTATTAATGGTTATTGTTCCATCAGCATTACAAGCCGAAGCATCTGATATGGTTAAACTGGTAATTACAAGTGATGAACCATTACTTAAAACATCAACTAGTGAAGTTATGCATCCAGTTGCATCTTTTACATAAGCAGTATAGCTACCTGCAGTAAGATTGGTGAATTCATTGCCAGAAAAATAATCGATATTATTCAGGCTGTATTGTAAAGGCGCAGTACCCCCGCTACTATTGATGGTGATACTACCATCTGTCTGGTTGCATGCTGAAGGATTAGTTTCGGTTAAACTATTAATTAC
>JBBQEA010000085.1:0-19641 GCA_038320245.1 Chitinophagales bacterium
CTTCCAGTAAACTGTAATAGCCGCCTTGCCTGCAAGGCTATCACCATTATTCCATTGATAGACAGCATTATCAGCAAAGGTATTCATCCAGCCATCTATGTCGCCTTTTGATAGGGCCGCTATTCCCTCCCTGCCAATTGCTGCATATTTAGCATCTGCAAATTCAGCAGGCTGGGTTTTAGTATCGGGAGCTGTTGCAACACCGGTATCAATTTTTGGTTCGGTTGTCTTATTACTGTTGCAACCAATAAATAACAATGAGCCTAAGACCCATAAAAACATTTTTTTCATGATGAAAATTTTAAGGTTAAAAAAATATGGAAGTGCGGACTAAAAAGAAAAAATTATCAGGAGGAGTGGATGAGATTGTAAAATAGAAACTTAATATTTTAAAAACAAGGTCTATTTGTTTGTACCTGAATGCGATAAATATTTATAGTTCAATCCTTGCGCTGGACAAAGGTGATCCATCATACACTAACAACTACAAGAGTATTAGCAGTAAATATCTCATTACTTCTTACTACTATCTCTCTAACTAACAGCTTCTAAAAATTACCACGTTGGTATTTTAAAGAATGTGATTTTAGAGGAATGCCTGAAAGGTTATAGGTTGTATTTGTTGAAAGCTGTTGAATCAATGCTGCTTACTTACAACCAGCCAAATCTTTCGATCAATTTTTCTTTCTGATTTCGGGCTACAGGAATACTTTGGTCGTTGGACATAATCACATATTTACCCTCACCTCTTACATACTTTTTTATGTGATCAAGATTGATGAGGTACTGGCGGTGGATGCGAAGAAAGTTTCTTTCTTCCAATACTTCCTGTATATCGCCAAGTGTTTTAGATACCATGTAGTGTTTACCATCTACAGTGTGAATACGGGTGTAATTATTTTCTGATTCGCAATAAATTACCTGCTTTATTTCGGCAAAGGCTACTCCGTTCTGGTAAGGCAATGCAATTTTATCAGGCAATGATTTTACACCACTTTGGAATTGTTGTGTTAATAAATTCATTTGCTGTATTTGCGGCCAGCGGCGCTGTTCGGCTTTTTCAACAGCCGCTTTCAGATCTTTACCGTCAATTGGTTTTAATAAATAATCCAGCGCACTAAATCGGAATGCTTTTACAGCAAACTGATCGTAGGCGGTTACAAATATCAAACTGAAATTAATATTATCCAGCTTTTCCAACAATTGAAAACCATTCATTACCGGCATTTCAATATCAAGAAATACAATGTCGGGCTGAAGCGATTTTATTGTGATTAATCCTTCCTCACTATCCGTGCATTCGCCTGCCACTTCTACCTGCGGACAATACATTTTTAATTGCAATGCCAGCAATTTTACACAATCCGGTTCATCATCAATAATGATTGCTTTAAAGCCTCCCTGCCCTCCGGCGGAGGGTTCCTGGTTCACCAAGTTTGAAGTTGTTTTCAATAATGCTAATTTTTAAAATACTTTCTTACCTTTTTCTTGACTAATATAATCACAAAGAATCTCCGAATCTTAAGATCCAAGAACCCTCCTTCGGAGGGCAGGGAGGCCTATATCGGTATCTGTATAATCACTTTTGTTCCAGTTGAATTATTCATATTATCCTTCAAGTCTTTAATTTTTACTTCTGCATTAATGTTGTACAACTGGTTAATGATATGGATGCGTTCTGATGTCATTTTTAATCCGAATGATTTTTGTTGTGTTGCAGACTTGCTTTTATAGGTTGCTGCCTGTTCTCTTCCCACACCATCATCCGTAATTTCAATGTGTAGTAAATTTTCTGACACCTGGCGAATATCAACGATAATATTTCCACCTGCCATTTTATGCATCAGGCCGTGCCAGATGGCGTTTTCTACATAGGGCTGCAGCAGCAGTGGTGGTATCTCAATGTATTGCTGATCGATCGTTGCCGGAATATTTATCTGGTACTGAACTTTATTTTTAAACCGCATTGCCTCCAATTCTATGTACAGCTTTAATGCCTCCAGTTCTTTTTGCAGTGTAACTTTTTCTGATCTGGAATTTTCCAGCACCAGCCTTATTAATTGTGAAAATTTAGTAAGGTATTCGGATGCTGTTTGTGAATCATTTTCCAATGTGTACAGCTTGATTGAATTTAAACAGTTGAAAATAAAATGCGGATTCATCTGCGCTCTCAATGCAGTCATTTCTGTTTCGGCAATTCGTTGTTCAAATTCAGCTTGTAACTGTTTTATTTTTTGAGCCTCTACCAGTTTACTTTTTGTTTCAAGCTCTCTAGTTCTTTGCTGCAAGGCAGTTTGTAATTGCAGGTTGTAGTTTTCCTGTAATTTATTTTTTTCGATCAATACCAATTTGCTGCGATAAGTAAGGGCAAATGAAAAACAAACGGCTTCAATCAATAATCCTAATAATAAAAATACAATGGGGAAATTAATGACGAGGAATAATTCCTGGTTCATATTTTCGGAAGGTGCATACAAATTCATCACGGGCAAACACCAGAGTATCATCAGGCTGAAAATGCCGGTAAATAAAAACCATTTTACAGGTTCTTTACTTTTTGCGGTAAGAACTAGTAAAACAATATTGAGCAAAATCAGCGGAGCTATGTTTAAAAAAATTCCGTAATAATTTTTATTGAAAGGAAACAAATCAAACCGTACTTCAATAAATTCCAATAACATCTGAACAATGCATATTAACACCAGCAACTTTACCAGCATCCAGCCCTTTTTAAAATGAACAGGCAACTGCAACATACTGCCAATAAAAAAACTGTACAGCACGGGAATTAAATAAAGAAAAATCGAAAAGATAATATCATGCAGCAACGGCGAAAACATAAACATGCCCAACCGGATATCCATCCAATGTAAACCTGAAAAAAATGCACCGATTGTATAACTTATATACCACAGAAAGGAAACATGCCGGTAGAGATAATAATTGTATGCTGCAAAAATACCAATGAATAAAAAGCATCCCGTCATAGCAGCAAGTATCAGAAAAAGATACCTGGCTGTAAAATTACTTTCTACCTCAGCAGCGAACCCGGTAAATTTTGTTTCCAGATAGATAACGGGAGGAATCAGTTGATTCTGCCTGTCTTCAGTTCTTACCCAATAGGTGATGGTGCTTTTAGGAGGCACTGTAACTGGAAGCCTTCCCCGTTCATAAGCACCGGTACTCCCCGGCGGTTGATAGCCCCTTGTTTCATAAGCTCCACTTCTTGCAATCAACCGATCATTGGCGTACAGTCTTGTAAAATAATGTACGGTGCTTATGCTAAGGTTTACGGTATCTGTTGCCGAGGTATTGCGAACAGTAAATTTTTTCCATTGAATAATTATTGGCTTGTTCCCGAATTTTTGCAGGCGCCATTCATTTCTGTAAGGAACAAAAAGCTGCTTTTTAACTTCTTCAAATGATAGTGCAGTGTTAGTAGTTTCCTGGTAGATAAAGCAGTTGTCTGCTATATCCAGCGACTGTTTCCAATTAGGCTGGCCATTCAACACAAGTGTATCCTGTGCTTTTCCTGTAATGGTAAACATAAAAAAAAATACCAGTGAAAAAAGTATCCTCCGCATAATTGGTTTCAATATTTTAAAAATAGGTAAACCCAACAGCATTGCCTAAATCATTTGGTGAATAACCAATTTTTTGAGGGAGTGGTAAAAATTGCTGCAGTTGAATGCTTCCTACTTTAAATACAGCTGCTCACTCACAAAACCGGCTGTTTACCATTTACTGTTTTAAAAGAGATAGCAGGAAGCTGAATTTTACGGAATACAAATACTAACCAAAAAAAACAGCATGATAACTTCAGCACTTTCTCCAAACAAAACAAAAAAAAATAATGGGATAACCAACCGGCTCATTTACTTTTTCATCTTTCTGCTGCTCATAAGTTTTGCAGGGTTTTATAAAACTTATCTGGTGAAGTTCCCCCATTTTGAAGGCTTTACATGGGCTCATCATTTTCATGGATTCATCATGCTCACCTGGATATCTATGCTGATTGCACAGCCGATTTTTATCCGTACAAAAAACTTTCGCATGCACAGGATTGTTGGCAAAGCTTCGTACTTTCTATTTCCATTGTTGCTGCTTTCGTTTTTCTTGGTAGCCCGTGCCGGTTATTTAAGAAATATTAAAACTGAAGGTGAAACAGAAGCCCTGGCATCCATGGGTTTTAGCGGCATTCCTGATATGTTTTATATCAGTATTTTGTATGGCCTGGGCATTTATTATAAAAAGAAAACTTCTTTTCATCTCCGGTTTTTTGCCTCCATAGGTTTAATGATTTTAGGGCCCGGGCTTGGGCGTTTTTTGATTGCAGTTTGTGGGTTTAACCCAATGATCGCCATCCCTGCAATGATATTTAGCATTGCACTTATTGCATTGGTTTGGATGATAACCGACATCATTAAGAAAAGATCGGCATTTCCCATGGCAGTTTTTTTAGGAATCATTGCCATCACATTTGTAATTGGCCCCAATAGCCACTCTGTCTGGTGGCAGGCTTTTGCTAAGTGGATTGCTGTTCATTTGTTTTAAGGATAGCCATAAATTTTCTTTCCAAATAAATAAAAATAAAATGAAGCAACATCTTATTAAATTGACACTGCTTACCGCAATCATCATGTCTTTTGGTGTAATAAGCAACTGTCAAACTCCTGCTGTAGTTAGTGGTAAAATTGAACGAGTAGCCAACTTTCAATCCAAATTTGTAACAGCAAGGAATGTGGACATTTGGTTGCCTGATGGTTATTCCGATAAAAATAAATATGCTGTGCTTTATATGCAAGATGGCAAGATGCTTTTTGATCCAAAGATTTCATGGAATAATCAATCCTGGAATGTGGATGATGCAGCCACAGCGTTGTTTAAAATCAACAACACGAAACAATTTATTGTGGTGGGGATTTGGAATGATGAAAAAACGAGAGCTAAAGACTATTTCCCTCAAAAACCATTTGACAATTTATCAAAAGTTGAAAAAGATACGTTTTCATCTCAACTGCAAAAAGCTGGAATAATAAAAGAAATTTTCAATCCCCAATCAGATAATTACCTGCAATTTATAGTGAATGAATTAAAGCCTTTTATTGATACAAAATATAGTGTTTATACAAACCGGAAAAATACTTTTATTGCCGGGAGTAGTTTAGGAGCTTTGATTTCTATCTATGCCATCTGCGAATATCCTGCAATTTTTGGTGCTGCTGCGTGCCTGTCTACTCATTGGGTTGGAGGGTTTACTTTAGAAAACAATCCTGTGCCTAACGCATTTATTACTTACCTCGATCAGCATCTTCCAGGCCACAAAAATCACAAAATTTATTTTGATTGTGGTGACAAAACTTTAGATGCCATGTATCCACCAATTCAAAAAAGGGTTGACAGTTTGATGTTAGCAAAAGGCTATTCTGCTAATAACTGGATGACAAAGTATTTTCCCGGAGATGATCACAGCGAAAAGTCTTGGTCTAAGCGATTAAATATTCCATTAGCATTTCTGTTCCAACAATAGCAGCGGAAGCAGTGAAATAAAAAATAAACTGGAACCTTATTTTTAAAATTTTAAAAATCAAGAAAACATGCAACTACAACACAACACAAAGATGGCAATGATTACAGTAATATTCATACTCTTTTTATCAACTGACATTACAGCACAAATTCCACCTGCAGGAAAATACAATACTACCAATTATCCCGACGACCGAAAAGCTATTGAAGCACTGAGAGAAGTATTTGACAGTAGCGCCTACTTAAACGATGATTATATTTCTGTTGGTGCAGAGGGCATGGTATATTATGGCAAGATGCAGGAAGATAATTCTTTCAAAAAATACAACCTGAAATTTAAATCAGTAACGCCGGTGGCAGGCACACAAATACTCAGGATTTTTGAGGGTAATACTGCTGTGAGCAATGCTATATTGAATGTGGTGTTTTCATCACCCAAAGGCGACTTGTATGTGAAAGTAATCCGGTCTACTACATATGCAAAGCAAAAGGGCAAATGGTATATAGTTTATGGCCAAGGCACGCTGGTGCAGACTGAGGAAGAGCTGGAAGATTCTATGAAAAAATCACTCCGGAAAAGTTAAGAAAGCTGCAAGATTCAGCAATGAATAAAATCATAAAAGAGCATTGAGAACGACTGATGGTTTCCTTTAACCCAAATATAAATTTATAAAATATCTACAATGAACAACCTCCATATTCACAACACAAAATACCGGTACAGCTTTAAGGAAATTACCCTTTGTTTTATGGCAGGTCTCTGTTGCATCTGCTTGCTGGTATATCTCGGTATCCTTTTATATCCATTAACAGCCAACCTAATAGAATACTTGAATCATGGTATTGAAGTAATGAATAGTGCAGTAAGAGGTTGTTACCGGTGAGTTACAATGTGCATCATACGGACTTTACTGCAACAGTGCAACAGGTTGTAAGGAATTATAATTCCACAACAATAAAAAAAACATGAAACAACAACGCAACTTAAAAATGATGATGATTACCGTTATCATTTCGTTATTTACTATAAACATTGTAATGGCTCAAGTACCGCCAGACGGAAAATATAACACTTCAAATTATCCGGAAGACAGGAAAGCTATTGAAGCCTTACAAATGATTAATGACAGCACTGTTTATTTAAATGATGATTATATAGCAGTTGGCCCCGAGGGCAGGGTGAGTTACGGTTTTGAACAATGGAAGCAGGGCTTTGCCGAAAAGGGCGCTACTTTCAAATCTGTTACACCAAGGCCCGGCACTTACATTTTAAGGGTTTACAACGGCGACGCAGCCGTAAAGAATATGATACTGGATGTTGTATTTGCCACACCGGGCGGCGATTTTTCTATCACTGTTATCAGAACCGAAACCTACATCAAGCAAAATGGCAAATGGTATTTTGTTGCAGGCCAGGGAACCAGATTTGCAAGCAAAGAAGATATGGAAGGCAAGAAAAAAAACAATGAAGAGCAATTAAAGATGATTGCAAACAAATCATTACTACAGGTTCATTTTTAAAACAAAATAACGGTATTTATGAAACCTAGTAATACCATTGCAATCACTAGTTTATCAGGAATTACATTATTTCTTGTAATTGTGTTCATCCTGCATTTTTTGCGCCCAGATAAGAATATGCTTAGTTGTTTTGTAAGCGAATATGCAGTGGGTGAATACAGTTGGTTGATGAAGACTGCTGGCTATTCGCTAACCATTGCGACAACACTGCTGCTTAAAGGATTGTTAGAGAAAATTAAAGCATCTAAAAAAAGCATTATTAGCCTGGGCATTTTTTGTGTTGGATTTTTGTTGCTCACCATATTCCCCACAGATGTGCCGGTAGTACCACCAACACCCCATGGTTTGGTGCATGCCCTGGCCGCTTTAATCGCCTTGATTTGTCTGGCCATTTCGATGTTTACATGGGGGGCTGATTTTAAGAAACATGACAACTGGAAAAGCATTTCAAAACCCTCGCTCTATTTTGGTGTTATCAGCCTGGTATTGTTTATTGTTCACTTTGCCAGTCCTATTTCACTAAAGGGGCTTACACAAAGATTTCTATTGGTATGGGATATTAGTTGGCTGCTTTTGGTGAGCTGGAAATTGTATCGCAATACCATATTATCTGCACCGCAACAACCAGGCTTTATGTAGGGTTTATTATCTTCCAATGTGTTCGCAAATAAATGCTGATTTTTTACCACTAAACGTAAAGAAGAATTGCTATTTTAGTTATAAAATTGACAAGTGCTGCTTTATGATCTATCAAATAATTCAACCATCCGTCCATTTACAATCTTTTGTAAAAGACTACCAATTGCTCCATTGTATATTTGACAAGGCAAGTAAAGCACCTGTAAAGCCTTTTCCATCTACTACACAACATAGTCTGGTATTTTATTTACGAGGAGGAATAACGGCTGTGAAACCATTAACCAATACATCAGAAAAATTTGTCACAATAGCTATCAACGGAGCCCAGGTATCAAATTTCAATTTTCATTTGTCGCAGGAGTTTTTAATGCTATCGGTAAATTTTCAACCGGGTTGCTTATCAAAATTTTTGCGGCTACCATTAGTGGAATTTTTAGATAAAAGAATCGACGCAACGGCCATCCTTAATCCGGAAATACAACAGGTTTTTGAACAAATGGCCAATGCTGTAATTAATGAGGGGCTGGTAAAAATTATTGAAACCTTTTTATGGAAACGGATACAAGGCCTCAAAAATAATTTTCAACCTATAGATGAAGTAAGCAGGTTGATGGTTAATAACCCTACCACTTATTCTATAAAAACACTTGCAAGCCATGCTTGTTTATCAGTTAGCCAATTTGAACGTCGTTTTATACAACAGGAAGGCATCTCTCCTAAATTATTCGACCGCATCAATCGTTTCAACAATGCGTTTCTTTTAAAAAGTTTATATCCAAACCTCGATTGGCTAAGCATTGCTGTTAGATCAAACTATAATGATTACCAGCATCTGGCAAAAGATTTTAAACAGTTTTCGGGAACAACCCCTAACAGCCTCTTAGAAGCGGAAGCCAATGCACCTGCAAGAATATTGGAATTATTAGCGAAAAAACGCTGATTTTTTACCAGTGTAAAAATCCATTCTGCCGCTATTTTTAATTATTAATTTTTTACCAAAATCTTCATTTGTAAAGCGCAACCTACTGTGCTGCAATTGAAATAGTATTCAATTAATTAAAATAATTATTATGGAGTCAGCCTACAAAAATCTCAGTTTGTTTTTTATTGTCATTTTAGCATTTGTGGTATGGGGGTTTTTCAGAACCTATTTTGGTTTATTTCCCCATTTTAACGGCATCACTACTGTACAACATTTTCACGGGGCAATGCTCCTCAGTTGGTTTGTAATGCTCATTGTTCAGCCGATGTTAATCCGGTACAGGAAGTTTGAGTTGCATAGAAAAATCGGAAAGATTTCTTATGTATTGATACCACTCATTTTGCTTTCGCTTTTTTTAGTTATCAAAATGGGATATATCCGGAATGCAGCTACAATGCCAAAAGAAATAAATATTGGTAGCCTTGCTCTAAACCTTCCTGACCTTTTTGCCTTTGCTGCATTTTACATGTTAGCAATGCTGAATGTAAAGAATACCGCTACCCACATGCGATACATGATCGCTACTTCATTGCTGATGCTTGGGCCCGGCACAGGGAGGGCTTTCATTATTTATGGAGGTATGCCCTTTCCGCAGGGTGTGGAATATTCTATGATATTGACGGAAATCATTACCGTAGCATTAATTGTGTTTGATAAAATAAAAGGTAAATCTCTCAAGCCCTATTTAATTACATTGGCTATTTTGGTAGCAATACATGTTGTATGGGAGTACCAGCTATCCCTTTGGTGGCAGGCATTTGGGGGCAAGTTTGCAGATTGGTTTTTCTGAAAATTGATACCAAAAAAAATTCAGCTAAGTGCTTTCTATGCTCTTCTAACAAAACAATAAAATGGACCATCCAACGCACAGCACCCTATTGCTAACACCCGGTGCATTCAATCTGCAACGAGTGCAACCTGGCTGTACTTATGGCTAAGGCAGCGCCTCGCCTGAGAAGCTTTATAATTTAAAGAGAGACTCGCAAAAGTTTTAAAGTAAAATTCCGCTTCAAAAATTCTAACCTGGTTTTTTACGGTCTATTAATACTGCCCCAAAAAATAATCTCATCTTTTTTGAAGGTTGGAAAAAATAGAATTAAGTATTACTTTAGTAAAGAATTTTACATCAAAACTAAAAATATGAAAAAAATTCTCGTTCTGGCAGCATTTGGCTTTTGCATGATTGCTACAGATAAAGCTTACGCCCAGGGATTTTTAAAAAAGCTTAAAGACAAAGCAAACAAAGTGCTTGATAAGGCAGCCGACAATGAAATATCTAAAAAAACGGGCTTGCCTTCAGAAGACGGCACCAACGGGAATAATTCTTCTACGGGCAGGCCTGTAAACAAGGGTGGTGGCGGCTTAAGCAATACCGAGCCTCCTGATGTAAAATTGCAAATGACAGACGCAGAAACGGCCCACAACGCAAAAAATTACAGTGATGCCAGGTACTCATTACAACAGGCATTGCTTGGCGTGGAAATACAGCTTGGCAGGCAGATATTGAAATCACTTCCTGCAATAAGTGTATCACTATCGGCTGATACCCTACAGGATAAGGTTAGCAGTACGCAATGGGGATGGAGCAATCTAAGCATACAAAGAGTTTATACAGACAAGGCAGATAAGCAGCTCACCATAACAATCGGCAATGCCGGTATTTATGCTGGTATGGCGCAGTTTTACTTTGCCAATGCAGGTATGATGGAAGCCAATGCAGAGAAGCAAAATTTTAAACAAGTAAAAGTAAAAGGCAACAAAGCAGTTATCCAATATGAAGACAGTAAAGGCTATACCCTGTTGGTTTCTCTCGGGCAAACATCAACGATTGTGTGGGAGTGCATCAACTTTGCCAACGAGCAGGAAGTGATGACGGCAGCCAACAGCTTTGATATTGACGGCATTAAAAAAATGCTGGGAGAACAATAAACATACACAAAAAAACACAACAAATGAAACAGCTATTCACCTCATTTATATTGTTGACAACTATAAATTTTACCGCAGTTGCTCAAGACTTTGCAAAAGCAATTGCTACCGCCAAAACAGCTTACAATACAGGCAAATTAGAAGAAACTCATTTTGCCCTGCAACAGGCTATGCAGGAAGTTGACCTGATTATTGGTAAGGAAGTTTTAAAGTTGTTGCCGTTAAAAATGGATAGCCTTGCCAACAATCCCAGGGAGGACAATGTGTCTTCCAACATCGGCTATGTTGGTGCCACCATACACCGCAGCTATGGAAAGAATACCAAAAAAGCGGATGTTTCTATTATCAGTAATTCGCCGATGATTGCCGCCATTAATTCACTGTTAAATTCACCAATGCTAGGCGGCATGATGAACGATGGTAAAACAAAGACCGTAAAAATACAAGGCTACAAAGCAAGGATGGAAAAGCATGAAGGCAGCACGGCTGATACCAACGACTACGAATTGCAAATTCCACTGGGCAGCGCCCTTATTACTTTTAAAGTGGATGATTGCACAGATACGCAGATACTGGCCTTGGCAGAAACAATTCCACTGCAGCAGGTTGCAAAACTGATACAATAAAACTTAAGGTATTAAACCCATATTCAATGAGACTGCCGGAAATCACCGGCAGTTTTTTTATTATCGGATGAGTACAATTGTCCGCTTGAAGATAGCCCATAAATGAAACAGACGCTTGCTATTGAAGCAAACGCCTGTTTACGTTTTAACTCTTTGTTAGTTTAGTTAATTTAAAGCTGTTTATTACACCCGATTCTCCCGCCGTATGTTTTCACCAACAGGCAAAGTGACGTAATTCTATAAGTGCCTGCATTTGTTTCCATGCTAAAAGTATATTGGCTGATGCTTCTGTCACAGGGCAACACGAACAAAGATGACCTTTACTAAGTTGCTTGCTATTTGCTATTGGTATACCTGCAATGGTGAAAACCTGGCCTGCACCTGGTTTTTGATTGTGTAAAAAATAAACCCTCAGTATTTATTCAGACCTATTGCATTTGAGTAATCAATGTTATACCTTGGTAACTTAGTATCACATTCCTTGCAGCTTTCCTCGGATAATCATTCTATAGTTTTTTCTTATTCACGTTTGGTCACACTAAACTAACTAACTATGCAATCAGAATTATTATTTTCCAAAAAGTCATTAATGCAACAACCTCTAAAATCATGGTTGCTTGCAATCGTTGTCCTGATTTTTATAAGTATGCCCGCACTGGCACAGCGAAAATCGTTATGGTCGGATGTTGCGGAAACAAAAATAAGGATAGCCCAGGGAGCCCGTGCTATTGTGCCCCGTTCATACAGAACAATTGCGTTGAATCAGCCTGTGCTTAAAAGACTGCTAAAATCGCTCCCTATGGAAAACAATGTGACGGTCCGCAATTCAAACTCAATTATCATCCTTCCAATGCCGGACGGATCTTATCAAAATTTCAGGGTGGTAGAATCTCCTGTTATGGAGCCGGCCCTCATGAAGAAATATCCCGAAATTAAAACCTACTCGGGTCAGGGTATCGAAGACCCTGCGGCAACGGTTCGTTTCGATTGGACTCCGAAAGGATTTCATGCTATGATTCTATCACCAAAATGTACTGTATTCATTGATCCTTACAGTAAAGGAGATATAACCAATTATATTAGTTATTATAAAAAAGATTTTGTTCCGGCAGGCCGAAAAAATTTCTCGGAAGCAGCAATGGGCGAAGACATTTTAAAGATGCAATCTGCCCCGGTAAAGACCGCTGCAAATTATGCAGGAAAGGTACTGGCTTCTTCGGGCACACAATTACATACTTATAGACTTGCATTGGCTGCGGATCATAATTACAGCAGTTTTCAGGGAGGTACCAAAGTGCTTACGCTTGCGGCAATGGTTACAACTATGAACCGTGTTAATGGAGTGTACGAAAAGGAAGTATCAGTACACATGAATATCATTGCCGGAGATGATGCACTAATTTATCTCACTGCAGCGGGTGATCCATACACTGCATCCGGCGCATGTGATCTTCGCCCCCAAAACCAAACCAATATTGACGCAGTTACAGGAAGCGCCAACTATGATATTGGGCATTTGTTTGCCATGAGCGCAGGCGGTTGTGCAACAAATAATTCTGTTTGTAATAATGCGCTTAAAGCCTATGGTGTTACAGGTAACAGCAGCCCTGTTGGTGATCCTTTTGATATCGACTATGTAGCACACGAAATGGGCCACCAGTTTAATTGCCCGCATACCTGGAATGGCACGCAAGGTTCCTGTTCAGCAGGACAATATGCTGCAGGCTCTGCCTATGAACCCGGCAGTGGCACTACCATTATGAGCTATGCCGGCATTTGCGGCAGTGACGATTTACAGCCGCATAGCGATGCTTTTTTTGCGTCTAAAAGTTTTGATGATATTGTAACATACACCTCCACAGGTACTGCCAGCACTTGCGGCGTTACTACTAATACAGGCAACAATCCGCCATCTGTAAATGCCGGACCAGGCGGATTTACGATTCCCACAAATACGCCTTTTACGTTGACGGGGTCAGGTACTGATCCTGATGGAGACCCGCTTACTTTTGAATATGAAGAATTTGATTTAGGCCCGGCAGGGGCTCCCAATTCTCCCAGCGGCAATGCCCCCATATTCCGTTTTTTTCCGCCAGGTAATTTGCCCACCCGAACGTTTCCAAAATTGTCCGATATCCTGAACAACACACAAACCCTGGGTGAGATTTTACCAAGCTACACACGCACGTTGAATTTTAGGTTAACTGCCCGTGATAACAGGGCCGGCGGTGGTGGTGTTGCATATGCTTCGGTGTCTTTAAATGTGGATGGCGCCTCCGGGCCATTTGTTGTAACATCACCCAATACAGCCGTGAGTTGGTGCCCTGGCCTACACACGGTTACCTGGAACGTTGCCAATACTAATGTAGCTCCTGTAAATGTTGCCAATGTAAAAATCTCCCTATCCACTGACGGCGGTAATACTTTTCCAATTGTGTTGGTTGCAAGTACGCCTAACAATGGCTCGGCTGCTGTTACAATACCCTGTACCATTAGCAACCAGGCCCGCATAAAAGTAGAAGCTGTTGGAAATGTTTTCTTCGATATTTCCAACGTAAATTTTACAACCGGTGATAATACAGCGCCCACTTTTACAGCGCCACCGGATGTAACTATTTTTAAAGATGCCGACTGCAATTATACAGCGCCTGTTGCAATAACAGGAGATGTAACAAATGAAGCTGATAACTGCACTGCCACGCTTAATGCAACTTTTACCGATGCGGTAGCTGCAGGCAGTTGCGAAGGCGCATTAATTATTACCAGAAAATGGACACTTGCCGATGATTGCGGCAATACAACTATCCATAACCAAAACATCACCGTAACGGATAATACGCCGCCTACTTTTACAGCGCCGGCTGATATTACAGTATATAAAGATGCGCAATGCAACCAGAATGTAGCCGTAAGCGAAACCGGGGATGTAACCAATGAAGCGGACAATTGTGACCATACTTTGGATGCTGTTTTTGCCGACGGAGCACCAGTGCCGGGTAGCTGTGTTGGCAATGAAACAGTTACCAGGAAATGGACTCTAACAGACGATTGCGGCAATTCAACCAGTCATGACCAAATTATTACAGTAAAGGATACAACAGCTCCTGTAATTGCCAATATTACGGCTACGCCTTCCGTACTATGGTCACCCAACCATAAAATGAATAAAATAGTGATCGGGTATACGGCTCTCGACAATTGCTCTCCTCCGGCAAAAGTAACCTCCGTACTTACGATCGCCAGCAATGAGCCCATTAATGGAACCGGGGATGGCAATACTGCTCCCGACTGGAACGTCGTTAATAATCACCAGGTGTTGCTTCGTGCAGAAAGGGCCGGCAACAGAAATGGAAGAATTTACACCATTTTTATTACAGCTACCGATGACTGTGGTAATAAGCGTATGGATTCCACCCATGTAATTGTAAACCACGATAACAGCTTGCTGGCTATAAAGACTTTACCAGGGCAAGATAACATAACCGGGCTATCAACGAAGATATTCCCTAACCCTAGCACAGGCATTTTCACTGTGGTTGTAAAAAGTAAAAATACAAGCGAGAAAGTTATTATGAAGGTAACAGATTTATATGGCAGACTACTCGAAGTAAAAAGCGTGAATGCAAATTCAACAATTAATATTGGATCCACCTATGCGATTGGTAGTTATTTTGTACAGTTTATTCAAGGCAAAGAACATCAGCAAATAAAACTGATTAAGACATTGGAAAAATAGCACATAAGGCCAATCAACTTCAACTGAACAGGTCGTTTTGATATTGATCAATTATTTAAAACCCCGGTTAGCATACGTTTGCTTCCGGGGTTCTTTATTGTATTTTTTCAGCGTTGTAGATTATGAAAAATTAATTGTATAAACTGATGAAATAGACAATTAAATGACTTTCATTTTCTTCTGGCAATAATGTAAAATATTTCTCTCAAACCATAGAAAAAGCACTTTGAGCCATATTTGGCAAAGACTTTGTCTAGGTATACACTGGGATGGATTTTTTTATTGAATTATACCCATAACCTGTACACACGCCTAGCCATCTTTTAATTAATCTGGTTCCAAATGCATCGGTTGCGGTTTGTACTTTAAAAAAGTAATGCTCCATTAAAACTTGTTATTGATGATGAAGCAACGATAGTAAACTTCCGAAAAATTCTACACCACGGTATAACTTGTCTACTAATAGTTTTTTGCCCTTTGTTAGTGGGCAGAATTTAAAACTCTTTATTACACCCAAAGCCCCTGCTATCTGTTTTCACCAACGGGCGAAGTGATTGAATTGTATAACCGAATACTTTTGTTTTTATGTTGACAATAAAATGGCTAAGTTTCGGTCGCCGTCAATATGATGGCGAATATCGTTTACTAAGTTGCTGGCCATTTTTTATTGCTAAACTAACAAGGACGTAACTAAATATCCAACAACATCTACTTCAAATATTTTCCAAACCATTTAATATAACGCTCAAAGCGATCAACCTGGTAAGATGGTTTGCTGATGCCATGAAATTGCCCCGGATAAATAATTAATTGAGTGGGAACACCTAATGAGCGCAAGGCCTGATACATTTGTTCTGACCCTACTGTTGGCACATTAAAATCTTTTTCACTAGCCATAAACATGGTTGGTGTTTTTATTTTATCTGCATTAAAAAACGGATAAGAAAGATCCATCCACTTCTTTGGATTTTTCCATGGCTGTCCTAACTCCGTTTCGTATTGTGTAACATACTGATCTACCCCATACATACTAAATTGCAAAGAACTTCCTGCACCGCTTGCAGCTGCTTTAAAGCGTGTGTCGCTGGCAATGCTGTAGTTGGTAAGGATGCCACCATAACTCCATCCGCCAATGCCCATATTTTTTTCATCAGCAATTCCCTTTTTCACCAGGTAGTCTGCTGCCCCTAAAATATCCATCACTTCTTTATTACCCCAATCTGCATAGATAGCCTTTGTAAAATCAATTCCCTTGCCGCTGCTGCCACGGTAATTAACACCCGCTACTGCATAACCTGCAGCTGCAAGCATTTGCCTCGACATATCAAATCCATAATCATCCTGACCAACCGGCCCGCCATGTATAAACAGAATAAGCGGCAATTTTTTATTTATATCAGCATTGGCCGGCCGATATAAAATTCCCGAAACTTTAGTACCGTCCTTACTGGTAGATTCAAAACCTTCTACGGTAGCAAACTGAATTTTGTTTATGAAAGAATCTTGTACATGGGTTAATTGACGAGGTTGATTATTTTCTATTGCATAAATTTCATTAGGATGCTGGGGTGCTGTCATAAGGCTTACCAATGCACCGCTGTTTAAATTATAAGCGATGTCAGAAAAGCTTCGCTCACCTCCTGTTACCGTTGTAATTGTATTGGTGGCAATATCAATTTTACCAATATATTCTTTTCGGTCGTCAGCCACTACACACAAAATACTTTTACCATCTTTTGACCATTCCATTTCATTTATATTTCTGTTTACAGCGCCTGCTAATAAACGGGTGACGCCATCGGCAGGAGTAACCAATGCAATACCGTTTTGCCCATACATGGTAAAATTGAGATCGCTGGAAGATCGGGTATAGGCAATGGTTTTTCCATCAGGACTCCATTTAGGATTTCTATCCTGACCAGCCCAGGTTGTTAGTTGTTTTAATGCGGCACCTTTGGTTGCATCCATCAGCCAAATATCGCTATTGTCATTCCTGTCGGGCTCGGCTGTCCTATTACTAACAAACGCCAATTGTTTGCCGTCAGGGCTCCAGGCAGGCGAGGTTTCGTCAAAATTACCTTTGGTAAGTGTGTCTGTTTTTTTACTGCTGATGTCGAACAAATACAGATGTGTATACCTGTTTTCTATCCATCCGCCAACATCCTGTTTAAAGTGATAGCGGTCCATTACATAAGGTGTCCTTGTTTTCGTTTTGGCTGTATCAGAAAAATCCTGATCGAGGATGGACATCGCTATTTTTTTACCATCCGGGCTCCAGGCATAATCCCTCAAATCGCCTTTAATATTGGTAAGCATTTTGCCCTCTCCTCCCCTAACATCCATCAGCCATATTTGGGATTGCTTTTGCCCGTTTCTTGCAGATATAAAAGACAGGTATTTTCCATCGGGGCTCCAGCGTGGGCTTGATTCACCGTCATCACTGCTGGTAAGTTGTACGGATGCAGCTTTATCATCCAGGCTTACCATCCAGATATCGCTGTTGCGCTTGTCCTTTGCTGTATCAACACTGCTAACCGTATAGGCTACCCACTTACCATCCGGAGAAATTTGAGGATCAGCAATATTTTTTAACAGGTAAACATCCGTTGGTACCAGTGATCTTTTTGCTGGTGTCTGTCCGTTTGTTGTTAACAAGCATGTAACGAAGCAAAGCGTTGAAAAGAAAATTTTCATACAATTAATTTTTAAAGATTATTTTTAAAAATAGCGCTATTGCTGGAATAAAAAGTCGATAATTGAAAAATAATTATTGACAGCTATCAGCAATTTCCAAAATGGGAAGTGAAATAAGGATATAACAATGTATTAAAAGATATGATCGATAAAATACCAGACTCATAGAAATGCTCCTGCCTGTTAATACAATAGCACTTACTACCTCAATTTATAACTGCTAAAAAAAATCAGCTTTTTATTATACTTTCTAGAGTGGCTGTTGCGGCAATTAAACAAAGCATCTTTAAATTTTGAAATAGAAAATCATGAAAAAATCAATTCTACTGTTATTGTTTCCTTTGCAGCTACTGGCTCAAAATAATGCCTTTACTGCCTTTAAATTGTATCCTTTTACAACTGAATTATGTGCAGCATCAAAAGGTTCAAAAATAGCATGGGCACTCGATGAACAGGGGCAACGAAATATATACGTAGCAGAAGGGCCGGATTTTAAAGCAAGAAAACTCACCGGATTTTTAAAAGATGACGGACAGGAAATCAGCAGCCTTTCAATTTCGGATGACGGTAAATGGGTACTATTTGTTCGTGGAGGCGACCATGGTGCTAACTGGGAACAAGGCTCGCCCATTAACCCACTTTTTGATGTAAATCCTTTTAAGGTTCAGGTAGCAAGCATACCTTTTTCGGGAGCTGAGGTAAAATATTTATCAGAAGGCGACCACCCTGTTTTGTCTGCTGACAACACCGTTGCATTTATTAAAAGTGGACAGGTTTGGACGGTACCCATCGATGGCAGTACAGCAGCAAAAACTGCATTTACCTGCAGAGGCACAGTTGATGATTTACAATGGTCGCCCGATGGAAGCAAACTGGCATTTGTATCAAACAGGCCAGAACATTCCATCATCGGTATTTACAGCAACGGGGCAACCAATATAAAATGGGTGGCGCCCACATTTAGCAAAGATGATTCACCGCAATGGTCGCCGGATGGTAATCATATAACATTTGTAAGAAGACCTGTAACCGGAGGTGCTCCGGATTCAATATTGACGAAAAAGCATATACCCTGGAGTATTTTCATTGCAGATATTAACAGTAATACCGCAACGCTATTATGGAAAGCCCCTGCTACCTTACGTGGCTCTCTACCAACCACACATGGATCGGTAAACCTGCACTGGGGTGCCAATAACAGCATCGTTTTTTTATCATACCAGGATGGATGGCCGCATTTATATTCAATCCCGGCAAATGGAGGCAAGGAGAAATTACTGACTCCCGGCAATTTTATGTGTGAGCATATTACATTAAGTGCAGATAAAAAATATCTTACGTTTAGTGCAAACACTGGAAACAACCCATTGGATATCGACAGAAGACATGTAGCAAAAGTAAGTGTAGATAAAGAAGACATGCAGGTGCTAACACCTGGTACCGGATTAGAATGGATGCCGGTAATTACGGGGGATGGCAACACGATGGCCTTTATAAGTGCTACCGCACAACGACCCGGCCTGCCTGCAATCTTACCATTAAACAGTAATAAGTTTACATTGCTATGTAACGATTTAATACCTGCCAATTTTCCTCAAAATAAATTAGTAACACCGAGGCAGGTAATTTTTAAAGCGGCAGATGGCACCAACGTTCATGCGCAATTGTTTGAACCGCCTAACGGCAAATCAAAAAATCCAGCCATTGTTTATGTGCATGGTGGCCCACCGAGGCAAATGCTGCTGGGTTGGAATTACTCAGATTATTATTCAAATGCGTATGCATCCAATCAATACCTTGCCAGCCTTGGCTTTGTAGTTTTATCTGTAAACTATCGCCTCGGAATTGGCTATGGTTTCGAGTTTCATCAAGCTGCCCATGCAGGGGCAGCAGGTGCCGCAGAATACCAGGATATAAAAGCAGCAGGTGAATGGCTGCAAAAACAATCTTTTATTGATGCAGGTAAAATTGGTATTTATGGCGGA
>JBBQEA010000086.1:0-19219 GCA_038320245.1 Chitinophagales bacterium
AAAGTTTTAATCAAAACACAAAAAAATGGTACAAAAAACTTATTTTAAAACAAAAGATTATTGCAAAGTAAAATTCACTTTCGCAGTTGAAAATGCAGAAACAATTGAAATTCTTGGCTTAAATAGTGATTGGGAAACTTCAATCATTATGAGCAAGAAAAAAGACGGAACCTTTACATGTGATGTTTCTTTACCAAAAAACACAGAACACCAATTTAAATACCGTGTTAATGAAAATGAGTGGGTTAACGAACCAGAAGCTGATAAAGAAGTTACCAATGAATTTGGTGGCATCAATAGCGTGATCGTTATCTAACTAAAGCAGTAAAACCTTTACAGTCTCCTTGTTTTATTAAGCAAGCCAAGGCTGTAAAGGTTTTCTTTTACCTATCCACAGCAACCTATCTGTTGATATAAGCATTATTTGTTGATGGGCAATAGTTTAAAAACAAACCCGGGGTTTTCTACTGCTACGTAGATATATCCATCCGGTGAGGTTCTTATATCTCTAAGGCGTCCTATGCCTGTAAGCATACTTTCCTCTGTTGTAATCATATTGCCCTCGGTATGACAACGGCTAACCCAGTTAAACTTGAGCGAACCGGATAATACATCACCCTCCCACCCTTTGTAACGTTTTCCATCAACAAAAGCCAAACCGCTTGTTGCAATAGATGGCACCCAAAAATGTATGGGTTGTTCCATTCCAGGCATCGCCGTTTTATCTGTAATAGGTGTACCATTGTAGTTAACTCCATAAGTAATAACGGGCCATCCGTAATTTTTACCCTTTTCTATTATATTTATTTCATCGCCACCCATCGGGCCATGTTCATTTTCCCAGATGGCACCGGTACGGGGATTTAGCGCAAGCCCTTGTGGATTGCGGTTTCCATAGCAAAATATAGAGGACTTAGCGTTACTAATGCCTGCAAAGGGATTATCGGACGGTATGCTGCCATCAGCTTTTATGCGATGAATTTTACCGAGATCGTTGGCAATATTCTGGGGGTTTTCCTTTTCATTTCCTCGCTCTCCAACTGAAAAATACAGGTAGCCATCATTACCAAATACCATTTTACCACCATAATGATGGTGAGTGGTACTATAAGGTTTAGCAACAAATATATCCTGTTGATTTTGCAACATATTGCCATTTAAAGTAGCCAACATTATTGCTGTGGTACTCTTATTTGATCCAGCACTTTCGGGTTTACTGTAAGACAGATATAGCTGGTGATTGTTCTTAAAATCCGGATGTGGCAACACATCAAACAAACCACCCTGTCCTTTAGCTACAACCTGCGGCACGCCACTAATTTCCTGCAATGGCTTTCCTTTTATAACCCGGTATAATTTCCCATTTCTGTCTGTTACCAATAAATCTTCACCGGGCAAAAATGCAATACACCAGGGCATTTTTATTTCGGTTGTTATTGTATCTGTTTTGATGGTTAGTTGTTGTGTAACAAACAAACCACTTTGGGTAGCTTTATTTTCTACAGATAGAGCTTGCGCATTGTTAATGCCTGTAAGCAGGTAGCTTGATAAGTCATGGATTTCCCTATCGCTAAAAGTAGGTTCAAAACCAGGCATACCATCATTGGGATAGCCATATTTAATAGCTTTAAAAATGGCTGATTTGGTTTTACCAATTTTCCAGGTATGATTAACATAGGTAGTCATTTGTTGTCCATGGCAACCTGCACAATATTTACTGTATTGCATGGCTGCTTTGGCTGTGTCATCGTTGGAATATTTTTTTGCACTAATACCGCCATAGGTAATAAAAACTCCGGGAACAATATGCCAATTATTATTTACCAGGTAAACTAAAAATAATACCGGCAAAATGATAACAACTGATACCAATAATCTTTTGTTTGTCTTCATACGCTGGCTTTTTAGTTAATTCAATATTCTTTAAAATTAATTCATTTGTTGTATACCTCGTTCCTTTTTAATTCGATTCAAACACCCAATAAGCAGCTTTAAAAATATGGTTAACGACAGTGCTGCTTTTTTCGAAAATGTTTTTAAAAACCGGGTTTTTATACAGCATCTAATAGATAGTATTAATTAACAACAAAAGCTTCTTGCTAATTTTTGCACACATTAACCGATAGCTAATTAGACACCGCCAATTAATAAACCGGTTTCGATAGCAGAAAAGCTAAAGCTATGTTTACAACTTATTAAACTGTAACAGGATATCCGCAAAATTATACAACAAAAACGCATTGACTATTTTAAGGTTACAATACAGCTTTTCCCTGAAATAAATCTGTTAGGATTGCTGCTTGTGGGTATTGCATTTTAAATAAAAAAACATTAAAATTACATACACTTTTAAAGATTTCTATTTACTAACAATCTTTAAGAACTATGCAACCGGACGTTGCTTTAATCTTCAACCTATATAACTGCACCTAATTTTTTTTGTCAATAGCTGCCAATAAATCCTTTGAAAGAACCCTTGTTTTAAGTTGTTGAAATAACCATTCACTATAATTATAACTATAAAATAATAAAAATGAAAAAGCTAGCCTTACTTTTATTCACCGTTACATTCATCGTTACAACAACCAATGCAAAAATACGCAGGGTTGGATTTTTTGGCAGTCCGGTTTCAGGCACAGACTATATTACTTTTGCTGCAGCTTATACAGCAGCTGCCTCCGGCGATACAATATTGATGTTTCCAAGCACAACACTTAGCGGCACTATTTCCAAAAAGCTTACGCTGATTGGCCCTGGCAACTGGCTCGATCCTAACAGCACGCCAAAGGGAAATGCAAACCTGCAGGCATTTGCAGGCATTTCAACCATCAATTCACTAACTTTTGATGTTGGTAGTAACGGATCTGTATTAAGTGGATTTTACGGAGGTAATATCTATGTAAAAGACAATAATATTACCATATTAAGAAACCGCGAAATTGATGTTTATATTACTTACATAAACCCAGCCGGGACAATTACCAACCTGCAGGTAATCCAAAACTATAGGTTAAGTATTCGACAATATTACAGTAACGGCTCAAGCAGCACTAACATGAACATCAGCAATAATTTAATTTACTATTTTAATACCCCACCAGGTAATACCTACAGCGGTAATATTTCCAATAATGTGTTGGCCTACGACAATACCCAATCTGCCAATAATCTTAATGGAGGTACCGCTACTCTTTCTACTGCTAATGATATTGAATTAGGCGGTGGCGCCTACCTGTTGCAGAATAATATTTTTGTATGTTATTACAATGCGGTTGCAGCAAGCAATTACAATTATTTTACTTTTACCAATGGGGGTAACAGTATTTTTAATTACAATATGGCCTTACAAACAGCTACTGCTACCAACTGGGGTACTGGTGTTGGTAATTCAACCACGGCAATTAGCAATTCAGCCAATATTTTTGAAGCCTTTCCGTTAATTGGCTCCAGCAGTGCAGATGCAAGATACCGGTTAAAAGCAGGCAGCCCGGCACTTACAGCAGGTGCTGGGTCCACTGCAATTGGCATGTTTGCAGGTGTTACACCTTACAAACTTTCAACCATTCCAACTATACCAACTATTTATGCATTGTCGTCGCCGCAAGGCAATAACCCGCCAGGCAATACCATACAAATAAATGTAAGTACAAGGGGTAATAATTAATCTGCGCTCTAAGAAAATACATGGTTTGATTTTATGATTTACTTGTAATGCAAGTACTATAAAATAATTAAAATGAAATTCTACCAACAAAAAAAGCTGGTTTTGTTGCATTGGTTGCTGATTGCTTTTTACAGTTTTCAATCCTTTTCGGCAGATGCACAGGCTGCTCCGGCAATTAACAGGATTGAATATTATCTGGATGCTGATCCTGGCTACGGCAATGCAACCAACCTTAGTTTTTCGGGTACCAATAATGCAACAGGCACTATCAATATTGATCTTACACCAATCAATGCAGGGGTACATATTGTAGGTATCCGCAGCCGAGATGCCAAGGGCGCCTGGAGCATTGATAACAAATGGATTTTTTTAAAGCCCTATCCAAATACCGGCGCCTTAGTTCAACCAAATATCAACAGAGTAGAATGGTATTTAGATTCTGATCCAGGCTATGGAAATGCAACGCCTATCAGCATTTCTTCGGGTCAGGATCTTGCCAATCTTGCCATCAATATCAGTCTTACACCACTCAACCAGGGCGTACATATTGTTGGTGTAAGAAGCCGCGATGCCAACGGTGCCTGGAGCCTTGATAACAAATGGATCTTTCTGAAACCCTATACCAATACAGGCGCCCTACCTCAACCAAATATCAACCGGGTAGAATGGTTTTTGGATACCGATCCCGGTTATGGAAATGGTACGCCTATCAGCATTTCTCCCGGGCAGAACCTTCCCAACCTTGCCATAAACATTAGCCTTACACCACTCAATCAAGGCGTGCATATTGTTGCTGTAAGAAGCCTTGATGCAAATGGAAGTTGGAGTTTGGATAATAAATGGATTTTTCTTAAGCCTTACAGCAATGCAGGTGCCATACCGCAACCCAATATTAACCGGGTAGAATGGTTTTTAGATACTGACCCCGGATATGGAAACGGTACGCCAATCAGTATTGTACCGGGTCAGAATCTGGCGGGGCTTGGCATCAATATCGATCTTATTCCATTGAACCAGGGCGTACATATTGTTGGTGTAAGAAGCATGGATGCCAATGGCGCCTGGAGCCTTGATAATAAATGGATTTTCTTAAAACCATATACCAACGCAGGAGCTCTAACACAACCCAAAATTGTAAGAGTAGAATATTTTATTGATACAGATCCGGGGTATGGAAACGGAACTGCAATTACCATCACAGCTGCAACAAATATTAGCAGTCTTATTGTTGATGCAGACATTTCGGTTGTGCCGAATGGGGCCCATAAACTAGGCATAAGAAGCCTCGATGAAAACGGTGCCTGGAGCATGGATAACAAAGTTGATTTTACCGGGGGCACATTGGTGAGCAATACCTATCAATGGATTGGCAATACAAGTACTGCATGGAATAACCCTGCCAACTGGTCGTCCGGCATTGTTCCAACTGCATTGAATGATGTGTTGATACCAGCTAACAGACCTTTTAATCCTGTAATAGCAAATACTGTTACAGCAAATTGCAAGAGCATACAAATTAACCCTGGCGCTATAATTACTGTTGCTACCGGTGGTAATTTAAAGGTGAATAAGTAGAATGAATTAGTATTATTAATGGTTTAGTAATTAGCAGGAACCTTAAATTTTATGCAGTTTAGTTTAGTGGGTTTAGATGTTTAGTTTGAGTATTAAACTGCAAACTTTTTATAAAATGATGGAAAAGCTGCATCAAATTATCGTAAGATAATAATTTGATGCAGCTTTTTTAGTTGTTCAATTTATCAGGCAATTGAAAAAAGAAACTCTTTTAGTATATCAGCTTCGGCTGCTATTTTTACACTCTTCTTTTCCAGCAATAATTGTTGTTGAATGGCTTCAGGAATAGAAACTTTCTCAGCAATGATAGGCTCTACCACATCGTAAAATTTTACCGGATGAGCCGTTTCTAATACAATCCCTTTTTGTTCCGGATGTTCATTTAAATAGCGTTGCAAAGCAAGGTATCCTACAGCGCCATGCGGATCAAGCAGGTAGTTATTTTCCTGGTATACTTGCTTTAGTGTATTGCTGGTTTCTGCATCAGAAATACTGCAACTGCTTACCTGATTTTTTAAGCTTGTAAACTGATGATTGAATATTTCCAGTATACGGATAAAGTTGCTGGGGTTACCTACATCCATTGCATTAGAGATAGTTGCAATTGCCTTTTTAGGCTCATACTTTTCCGTCTGCATAAACGCAGGTACTACATCGTTGGCATTGCAGGCTGCAATAAAATGTTGTACCGGCAAGCCGGATACATGGGCTAATATTCCTGCACAAATATTGCCGAAGTTTCCGCTGGGCACAGCTATCACGGGTGGATTGTTTTTATCTGCCCATTGTTTATAAGCAAAGAAATAATAAAACTGTTGTGGAAGCCACCGGGCTACGTTGATGGAATTGGCAGAGGTTAAAAACAATTGTTCACTTAATGCTGTATCTGTAAAAGCCTGTTTTACCATTTGCTGGCAATCATCAAATGTGCCGGTAACTTCAAGCGCATGAATATTTTTACCTAGTGTAGTCAACTGTTTTTCCTGCACGGAACTTACTTTGCCGGAGGGATATAATATCACTACATCTACACCATCTACATCATAAAAACCATTGGCGACAGCACCACCCGTATCGCCGGATGTAGCTACCAATACAGTTACTTTTTTTGATTGATTTTTTACAAAATAACCAAGGCACCTGCTCATAAATCTGGCACCAATATCTTTAAAAGCAAGTGTTGGTCCATGATACAATTCAAGGGAAGAAATAGTGTCTGTAATCTTTACCAACGGAATATCAAAATTGACTGTTTCCTGTACAATTCTTTTCAACTCATTGGTTGGAATACAATCTCCAACGTAAGGAGCTATTACCTGGTAAGCAATTTCTTCGTTGGACAAACTACCGATGTTTTTGATAAAATCAACCGGTAACGAGGGAATATGCTCTGGGAAATACAGGCCTTTATCAGGTGCTTGTCCCTGTATAGTCGCTTCTTTAAAATTCAGCTTTGGAGACTGGTGATTGGTGCTGTAATATTTCATTTGTTATAATTCATAGGGCTTCGCCCTGTAGTATAGTATGTCGGTCTTTCAGACCTTTTATTTTAATCAAAGGGCTTCGCCCTGTGTTATGGTATGTCGGTCTTTCAGACCTTTTATTTATTAACCTGGGTATTATCTATTTATTATTCAATTTTTAAACGAAGCAAAAAACGTTCTTCGGTAATAAAATATTTAAATCTGATTTTCGAAATACAATTTAATCCTTCATCACTTTTACTCCTTCATCACTTTTACTCCTTCCATGTTAATGGTGGTTACGTAGGTATGATAAGCTAACCCTATTCGTTCGTAAATTTCTTTCATTACTTTTTCAACCTGTATTGCAGTTACTTCGTCTTTACTCAACATAAATAAAGATGGGCCTGAACCCGAGATGCCGCCACCCAATGCACCTGCTTCTTTGCATCTTTTTTTTACTTCATCAAATCCGGGAATTAAAATACTTCTTACCGGTTCTATTATTACATCTTCCAGTGAACGGCCAACTAATTCAAGGTCATTTTTCATAAAGCCTGCTACCAATCCGGCAATATTGCCCCATTGTTTAATGGCATCTTTTAACAATACTTCTTTCCGCAAAATTTGGCGGGCATCCTTGGTGCGAACTTCTATCTGAGGATGTACAACTGTTACGTACAATGCCGGCGCAGGAATCACCACAATATCTAACGGAAGAATGCTGCGGATTAAAGTGATGCCGCCATAAATACAAGGCGCAATATTATCTGCATGTTTTACGCCCGATGCTACCTTTTCGCCAAACATAGCAAAGCGAACCAAATCTGTTTTTGAAAAAACATTGCCTAATAAATGATTGGCCGCAACAACCGCACCGGCTGCACTTGCAGCGCTGGAACCTATACCACTGCCGGGTTTTATCTTTTTATGAATGGTTACTTCAAAACCAATATTGCCTTGTAGTTCGTTGATCATTTCTATCAAAGGAGCACCTGCTGTGTTTTGTGCAGGATCAAGCGGCAAAGGATAACCATCCGCACTGTGGATAATGATTTTCTTTTCATCCAGCAGTTGAACTTCCATTATATCGTTGGGTTCATTCAAGCAAAGGCCTAAAATATCGAAACCGCACACAAGGTTGGCAACTGTGCCGGGAGCGGATACTTTTACATAGCTGTTGCTCCTCCCTTCTCCTGAAGGGTTAACAATGTTACGCTCTCTTTTGAGTAAAGAACCGGAATTATCATTTGAACCTATATTTGATGGCATGAGTCGTTGTTTTCGTTTGCACTTTTATCAAAGACATTTTAAATTCTTGCAGCTCTTATAACATCTGCAAATACACCAGATGCAGTAACATCTGCACCTGCGCCGGCACCTTTAATTACCAATGGCTGCTGCACGTACCTGTCTGTAGTAAACAGTACAATATTATCCTTCCCATACAGGTGATAAAAATCATGTTGTGGTGGAATATGCTGCAGTCCAACCGTTGCTTGCTGTACGCCATTTATGGAGGGTGTGTAGGATGCTACAAACTTTAATTTACACCCTGCAGCAGTTGCCGTATCAAACAGCTTTTTAAAATGTGCTTCATGCGCTTCCATTGATTTATAAAAATCTTCTACCGACCCAATCATACATGCTTCGGGCATAAAGGAATTGTTGGTAATTTCTTCCATTTCTATTACCTCCCCTGCTTCTCTGGCCAGTATCATTATTTTACGCATCACATCTTTGCCACTTAAATCAAGGCGTGGATCCGGCTCTGTGTATCCCTCATCCTGTGCTTGTTTTACTACCGATGCAAAAGATTTTTTACCATCATAATTATTAAAAACAAAATTGAGCGTACCACTTAAAACTGCCTCCATTTTTTTGATGCTATCACCACTGCTTACCAAATTATTTAATGTGCCGATGATGGGTAAACTGGCACCCACATTGGTTTCAAATAAAAAGGGCGCATTGTACTGCCGGGATAATTTCTTTAAACTTGTATAATATTCATAGCTGGATGAGCAGGCTATTTTATTACATGCAACCACCGCAATACTTTTATGTAGCAACTCATTGTAAATTGCTGCCACTGTTTCGTTTGCAGTAACATCAGCAAAAACTGTATTGCGTAAATTCTTTTTTTTAATGGTATCTATAAACCCCAGCATATCCATCGGCTCACCTGAAATTAAGTGTTGCTTCCAGGTATTTAAATCTATACCACCATCATTAAAATACATGTTTTTACTATTGGCAATGCCAACCACATTAATTCTTAAGTGGAGTTTTTCCAGCAAATATTTTTGTTGCTGCTGAATTTGCGCAAGCAGTTTGCCGCCTACATTTCCAACGCCGGCAACAAATAAATTAACCTCTTTATATACCGTTTCAAAAAACTCTTCGTGCAATACGTTGATGGCTTTTTTTACATCATGGGTTGATATTACTGCCGATATATTTCTTTCGGATGAGCCTTGTGCAATGGCTCTTACATTTACACCGTTGCGGCCAAGGTTACCAAACATTTTACCACTAATTCCCGGATGACTTTTCATATTATCACCCACCAACGCTACAATGGCCAAATCTTTTTCTACAATGATAGGATCTACTTTTCTCGTTTCAATTTCATAGGCAAATGCTTCGTCAATGGCCCGCTGTGCAGCATCTGCACTCGCTAAATCTATTCCTACACAGATAGAATGTTCGGAGGAACTCTGCGTAATTAAAATGACATTAATTTTTTTGGAAGCAAGGGCTTCAAACAATCTTTTTGAAAAACCCGGTATGCCTACCATACCACTACCTTCCAGGCTTAGCAATGCAATACTATTAATACTGGAGATGCCCCTTGTACTATTGTCGTTTGCAGTAACTTCCTCTTCTCTTATTACCGTGCCGTTATCCTGCGGCGCAAAAGTATTTTTTATCCATGTGGGAATCCCCTTGCTGCGTACTGGTTGTATGGTAGGTGGGTAAATTACTTTGGCGCCAAAATGAGATAGCTCCATCGCTTCCTGATAGGATATTTCCGGGATAATTCTTACGTTGGGAACCAGCCTTGGATCGGCCGTCATCATACCAGAAACATCTGTCCAAATTTCTAACACAGCGGCATTTAATGCTGCGGCATAAATTGCTGCAGTGTAATCAGAGCCGCCCCTGCCCAATGTTGTATTGATGCCTTTGTCGTTTGCAGCAATAAATCCTGGCGTCATAAATAATTGGGCATCTGTACCATTAAAATAAGCATTTACTTTTTCATCTGTAGCAGTAAAATCAACTGTTGCAGCACCAAAATTGGAGTTAGTAACTATTAATTCCCTTGAATCTTTCCATACACAATCCCCTGTATCTGCCAATAACCTTGTACCAATTATTTTAGAAGATAAAATTTCACCATAGCTTACAATTCTGTCTTTGGTTCTTTCGGATAGTTCTCCCAATAAAAAAATACCGTTACAAATATCCTCTATTTCGTTGCACAGGGTTTTCACCAAACTTAGCAGGCTGCTTTGTTGGGTAAGAGGTAGTAATTCCTTTACTGCAGTAAGATGGCGTTGTTCTGCTTCCTGTAGCTTTTCTTTGTAGGATTCATCTGCCGCTGCAGCAAGGTCACTACACTGCAACAATAAATCTGTAATACCACCCAAGGCAGATACCACTACAATCGTTCTATCGGTTTTACTTTTTTCTTTTACAACCTCAATTACCTTATTAATGTTTTCCGCATTTTTTACTGAACTTCCCCCAAACTTTAAAACCTGCATGATATTTATTTTATTAATGTTGATATAGATGCTTAAAAATTGAATCTCAATAGATAATAAGCTATTTGCCCAAAGGTAATATGAAAGTTTTAACCCTTAACGGGTTGTATTAGTAGCAGTAGAGGCAGTGATGCTACCTGATGTTAATACCGGCGAAGATAATGTTATGGAAAAAGATAATTTCACTTGAATCGCTTTTAATGGGCGTGAAATTAGTAAAACATTCGTAAAGCCTACGAATTAATTTAAAAATTTTAAGTATTTTCATGCGATTTTAACGACGCTGCCAGTATTATTTCATTTTATTAAATTTTATTCAATCATGGATCATCAATCTTCCCGTGGCTTGCAGCAGTTTAAAAACCTGGTAGGCATTAAATTTCAGTTATATAATAGCTTGTTTACTTCGCTGCCTTTTCATCGGATTGAAAAAACAGGCATCCTGTTATCATTGCTGCTTAACAACTGCGAGGAAGGTTATAAAAAGAAACAAAGTCCCACACAAATAATTGAAGATTTTTTTACCAAGCATACCACCTATCAACAGCCACAGGAACGGCTTGATTTGTTATTCCGTTTTATACAATATATAGAAAGGCAGGTGGTTTTATTTGATGCGTTGGAAGATGCATCCTTTAAAGAGGTAAATGATACGGGTGGAGTAGGAACTTTGAAGCACCTGGAGAGCGAAGTTATACAGAACAACAAACAGGAGGAATTGAAAGAAAAGCTAAAAGGTTTTGCTATCAGGCTGGTATTAACAGCTCATCCTACACAATTTTATCCCGGAGCTGTATTGGGCATCATCAATGATTTGTCCAAAGCACTATCAGAAAACAATGCTGTACAAATAAATATGTACCTGCAACAACTGGGTAAAACACCTTTCTTTAAAAAACAAAAACCTACTCCGTACGATGAGGCCATGAACCTGATCTGGTATCTGGAAAATATATTTTATCCTGCCGCAGGCAGAATAATTTCATTTTTAAAAAGTCAGTTTCCGGATGCAGTTGATGATAACAATCCGATTGTAAACATGGGATTTTGGCCTGGCGGCGACAGAGATGGTAACCCTTATGTAAAAGCTGATACAACCTTAAAAGTTGCAGACGCATTGAGAGGAGGCATCATTAAATCTTATTATCTTGAAATACGCAGAATACAGCGCAGGCTTACTTTTGAAGGAGTTGATACTATTTTACATAACCTGGAAATTGACCTGTACAACAATATTTTTATACCGGGAAAAAGAACCAACATCACCAAAGAGGGTATCCTTGATTCTCTGAATCAAATAAGTGAAATAATTATTTACAAGCACAATAATTTATTTCTGCACCTGGTAGATAACCTGATCAATAAAGTAAAAGTTTTTGGTCTTCACTTTGCATCGCTTGATGTACGACAGGAAAGTACGGTGCATGGGAAAGCACTAAATTTGATTGCAACCAGCACCAATGCAATTCCGTCTGATTATTCTGATCTGTCATCAGAAGAAAAAATTAGCCTGCTTACTTCAATAACCGGTACAGTTGAAAATATTACAACTGACGACGCAGTAGTGGCAGATACTATTGCTTCTATAAAGGCGATAAAAAGTATACAGGATTTTAATGGCGAAGCAGGTTGCAACCGCTATATCATCAGCCAGTGTAACAGCGCACTGAATGTGTTGGAAGTTTATGGTTTGCTATTGCTGGGCGGATGGGAAAAAGAAAATCTTACAGTAGATATTGTACCGTTATTTGAAACAGTAGATGACTTGCAAAAATCTGCTGAAGTAATGCAAACGCTGTATACCAATCAAGTGTATGCTGACCACCTGATAAAGAGAAAACAGCGGCAAACTATTATGCTTGGGTTTAGTGATGGTACTAAAGATGGAGGCTACCTGATGGCTAACTGGAGTATTTATAAAGCCAAAGAAGAACTAACAGCTATCTCTAAACAATACGGGATTGAGGTAATATTTTTTGATGGTCGTGGTGGTCCCCCATCGAGAGGAGGTGGTAAAACACATAAGTTCTATGCTTCAATGGGGCAAAATATTTCCAATAAAGAAATACAATTAACGGTACAGGGGCAAACAGTTAGTTCCAACTTTGGAACAGTTGATGCTGCACAATTTAATATAGAACAGCTGCTGCATGCAGGTATATCAAACGACCTGTTTAACAACCGGGAAATTACACTGCAAAAAGAGGAGGAAGAACTGTTGCAACTATTGGCCAACATAAGTTTCACGAAATATACTTCGTTAAAAAACCATCCCTATTTTACGGATTATCTGGCACAGGTTAGTCCTTTAAAATTTTATAGTGAAACCAATATTGGAAGCCGGCCGGCAAAGCGTGGCGGTGGAACTAAAATTTCTTTAAAAGAACTTAGGGCGATACCCTATGTAGGTGCATGGGCGCAACTTAAACAAAATGTAACGGGTTATTTTGGCGTAGGCACTGCATTGAAAGAACTGAATGAACAAGGCAAATTTCCCCAGGTAAAAGCATTGTACCAGCATTCACTTTTTTTTAAAACTTTGTTGGATAACAGTGAAATGACGTTGAAGAAATGCTTTTTTCCGCTAACCGAATTTTTATCGAATGATGAAAAATATGGTGAGATATGGAACAGCATTTTTGATGAGTACAACCTTACTAAAGAATATATTTTAAGGCTTTCGGACAAAACAGAATTGATGGGTGATTATCCGGTTGACCAACAATCTATATCGATGAGAGAAAGAATTGTAATGCCGTTGCTTACCATACAACAATATGCAATTATAAATATCAGGGAAATGGAAGATAATCTGGTGAATTCGCCCCTGAAAGAAACCTTTCAAAAACTGGTAATGCGTTCCTCATTTGGAATCATAAATGCGGGAAGAAATTCTGCTTAATTTTTGAGTGGTAGTTAACCTCGTCAAGAGATCAATTGCCGGAATGTTGATCAAAGTAAATGGAAAGAAATAGAGAGCTGATCTAAAAACAACTGCGGCGCTGAAATCATCAGCGCCGCAGTACGAAACTATGAACCAACTACCTTTTTATTTAGGAAGTAATACATGGTCAATTACATGTATTACACCATTACTTTGATTAACATCTTTAATTGTTACATAGGCTTTTCCACCTTTTTCGTCCTGGATGGCTAATTTTTTACCTTCCATGCTAACAATAAGATTACCACCTGCAACAGTTTTAACAGTTGCTGTTCCGTTTCCAGCTTTTATTAATTTTGCAATATCTGCTGCACTGAATTTACCAGCCAAAACGTGGTAAGTTAATACACCTGTTAATGCAGCTTTGTTCTCTGGTTTAAGCAAGGTTGCAACTGTACCATCTGGTAACAAATTGAAAGCTGCATTGGTTGGGGCGAATACGGTAAACGGGCCAGCACTTTGTAATGTTTCAACAAGACCTGCAGCTTTTACGGCAGCTACTAAAGTGGTATGGTCTTTACTGTTTACTGCATTACTCACAATATCTTTGGAAGGATACATAGCAGCACCACCAACTTCAACTGTTTTCTTTTTTGACATTGTTTGTGCAAATGACTGATTACTGATAAAAAGAACTGCAGCAGCCATCATTAAAATACTTAACTTTTTCATGTTTGATTTTTTTTATTTTAAAATATTTATTTGAAACTATGTACGCAACCAGGTAAAGATTGGATTTATAAATTCAGAGATTTTGTTGATAAATTTTGAGTTAACCGATAAAAAAAATGGTTGTTAAATCAATAAAGTTTTGTCAAATATTATTTCATTAAAGGCTCGCGATAGATATCGGAATTTGCTGGCTGAAATGATGATCTATGGTGCAGCATGAAGGCATTTGTAATCACCAATCTATGCCGGCCGATTTGGGTATTTAACTAACGACAGCAAATAATTGGTATTGAAAAAACTTAATGAAAAATCAGCAATTTTTTTTTAAAAAAAACTTCAATTTTTGTCATAAAAAAAACCAACATTCCTGTTGGTTTTAAAATATACTATAAAATATTCTTTTTACATTTTACCCATTACATAAACGGGACCTTGCGGTGTTTCACCAGGTATTTCTTTTTTATCTTCCAGAGACACTGCAAAGGCTTCTGCCCTACCAAATGTTTTCATTTTTTGTATCCTGTATTTGCTACCTTTTTGAGTCGTTATTATCATTCCTCCACTTACCGGCTTCCCATCTACAAAACCCCATAACTGGTACTGCTTATTTGTTGGAGCTTCCGGCAAATTGCTGGCATCAATATAAACTTCACCGGTAGTATTCTTCATCCAGAAAATTTTTGCCGCTGCATCGGGTGCAGCTTCAAGGCCGGTTAAGGAAACTGGTAAACTATATTTACTTTGTACCACCTGCATATCGGCTGACAAATCATTGTTCTTTTCCTGCAGCCCCGCAAGTGTTTGCTGCGTATTGGATAACTGGCTTACTACATCTTTATTCTTGTTATATAAAGAAACATTCACTGCAACACTACCAAAAAGTAAAACCACTGCTGCTGCTGCCAATTTTTTCCAGGAAGATGAAATGGCAATTACTTTACCAGGTTCCGATTCGTTGCTATTAATGGATACTATTTTAGCTGATTCCTGCTGATTAATCTTCGCAAAAATCTTTTCTTTTACTGAAGGGTCCGGCTGTATGGCGTTAGCAAGTGAATAAGCCTCTATGCTCGCCTCTATCTGTGCCAACTCATCTGCAACTTCGGGATATTCTGTAGACCATTGCTTTACCTGCTTAGCTTCTTGTTCAGAAGCCAGACCAGTTGCATACAACTCTAATAAACCAGATGATATAATTTCGTTTCTATTCAATTTATTTGTATTATAATTTTTTTCTTAATTCAATTATAGCGGTTCGCATTCTTGTTTTAACAGTACCCAACGGAATTCCCAAATGTTTGGAAATTTCATCCTGAGTATATCCAAAGAAATATGCCATATCTATTATAGACCGCTGGTCTTCTTTTAAGCTACTTACTTGCTTTCTTAACCCCATTGCATCAAACCTATCGATACCAGTTTTTGTATCCTCCAAACTACTTACGGAATTTTCGTCACCAGAGATTTTTTTTTGTTTTTTAAAGGATTTGCTACGCAGCGTATCGATGGTAAGGTTCCTTGTTATATTGAGCATCCAGGTAAAAAGACGGCCCTTAGATTTATCATAATTTTCAAAATTATTCCAGATTTTAACAAACGCTTCCTGCAGTACATCCTCAGCAAGTTCTTTGTTTTCCACCATTTTAAAAATGACTGTATTGAGAGCTCCTGCATAATTATCATACAAGTATGAAAACGCCTGTTGATCTTTTTGCAAAACCAAACTTACCAATTCTTCTTCGCTGTATTTTAAGGTATCTCCCAAAACAATAATTTTCTTTTGTGACGAAAATAAAGATTTTATATTAACTCAACTACTAAATTCATTAAATAGCTTAAACAGTTCCTAACTTAAAATCTAAATAAAAACAGCATTAAATAAAACTGCTGATTTTGTTAGAAACCGGTTTTTACTTTGTTTTACAGTTTAAGAAATCAATTTTTATTTAATATAAACGTTGAATGCGACCCCTACTACAAATAAATGAGATCAATGTTTTGATTCCTGATAATTTGTTACACAGGAGATATAAATTTGCAGCCATTTACATTCCTTTTCAGATAACCAATATATAAAACCCGTTAGTACATAATTTTTTCTTTAGTAATTAACTAAATCATACAGTTTTAATTAAATGGACCAAATCAATATCAGGCTAATAAAAAAACCAGATAATCCTGCGCTTGCAATCATTATCAGGGGGGCTTTAAAAGAATTTGGTGCCAACAGGCCAGGCACCGTCTATTATGATGACAGTACCGATCATCTATTTGAATTGTTTCAGCAGCAAAAAGCATTGTACCATGTTGCAGAATTGAATGGAGAGGTGGTTGGTGGTGCTGGTATTTTCCCTACAGAAGGATTGGGGGCAGACACTTGCGAACTGGTAAAAATGTATCTTTCACCATCTGTAAGGGGCATGGGTGCCGGAAAGATGTTAATGAACCATTGTTTTGCAGCTGCAAAAGAAAAAGGTTTTTCAAAATTATATCTTGAAACAATGCCGGAACTTATTGTGGCTATACCGATGTATGAGAAATTTGGTTTCACTTATTTAAAAGGACCATTGGGAAATAGCGGGCACACCGGCTGTGCTATATGGATGTTGAAGGAGCTGTAAAAGGTAACACCGTAAAAAATTACCCGGATTAGTAAGTTGAATAAGATATTCTTATCCAAAGTCAAATTTATTGATCAACAATTTCCACCTCATACACCGGGCTAAATAAATACATTTTACCGGTAGCTACCTCAACACATTTTATGCGTTTACGTAACTGCTCCATTTTCTTAAAAATACGCCTGTCTTTTAAAATAAATTGGCTGCCAATTGGCAAGGTTTCTATTAGAGTTGTACCTGCCGGTTTTACATCGTACCTGTGCAGCACCCGCAGCAGAGAAGTATCTGCACAACTGCTTGCAGCGGGGTTTTTAAGGGTGTTCAGCAAGGCCTTGTAAATATCGTTTGGGAATATTTTTTGCAATAAGAATTGTGCTAAAATTTTGCTGTATTCATTTTTCCATTCTGCCCCATGCGCCATCACTTTATGGCCAAAACGCTCATAGGTAAAAAGATGGGCAAGTTCGTGCAGTAAGGTGATAAGGAAAGCGTATTTATTGAGATTGCCATTTACGCTGATGCGGTGATTTTTACCCGGTATGGAGTTGCGGTAATCACCCAAAACAGATTTTCGTTCCCTTGTAATTGTAAGGTGTACTTTGTAATGTAGCAGGTAATGATTTACTGCCTCAAAACTCCCTTCTGGTAAATAATCTTTTAATTGGTGCAGCGGTGCTTCCTGCTTAGGCATTGGTTTGTTTATTCAATTTAGTAGCTACCAATACTTCTGCAGCAAGGTAAATGAGGTATAAAAACATGGCAGCAATTATTGTTCTTTTATTGAAACTTTCTTTAAATGCAAAGGCATACACAAAAACAGCAACAATACAAATAGCCATCTTAATCATCATCCCCCCCATCACACTTCTTACAAATACATTGGGATTGCTGTTTTTTAAGGCCTTTTGTTGCATAAAAAAGGCTATCAGCGTAATGGCAAAAAACAATAAATTGGCAATTATCAAAACAGCATTATTGAGCCCCCATCTGGTTAAAAAATTTACTGCAAAGAGAAAAAACGAATTGAAAAATATATAAATTAATATCACAGGCAACAAAGCCCTATTTGATTTTTTCATTAATACGCTTTTGTAAATAATTACTTGTTCACCACGTTACCCAGTTCAACACTTAGCTCCACAACATTGGCACCCATATGGCAACTACCGTTAAAAGTAGCTGTTGGCTCCACTTCTAATTTTCCTGCGTAAATTTCTCCTTCAATAATACTTTTACCCCGCAATTGCAGTAGCTCTTTTATTTTTAGCTGACCAGTTACTTTACCTAAAATATCTGCCTGCAAACCGTTAATGTCGCCCTCAACCGAGCCATCGGGACCAATTAAAATTTTTGCTTTGGAAAGGAGGTTGCCAATCAGATTTCCATCAATTCTGATATCGCCGTTACTTTCAATATCACCACTAATGGTGGTACCGGCGCCAATAATGGTAGTGCTTCCAATAGGGGTGTCAGTTGGTTTAGATTTGGAGTTAAACATACGTTGAATTTTAAATGTTAGGTTTTCAATTTGATTTGGAAGAATAAAAAATATACTACAAGAAAAGAAATTTTATCGACTAATCACAGAAAATTGTTGATTGTTAGTAGGGTTATGCTGTAATAGCTACCTTTAAAAGCAGCAGCTGTGCCCCAAACAATACTAAGAAAAACAATAGGAAAGTATCAATTTGTTTACTATTCATCCGAGCTTTCCAATTTCGGCATTTCCAATTTATTGGTATCTTTTTTAACAACATTACCTTCCAGTACTTTCTTTAAGTCATCTAAATACCTTTGTTTATACATAAGTGCATTTTCTATTGAGTCTGTTTTAATTTTTAAATTTCTGAAATCCCTTACCTGTTTTGCATTGCCGTAGCCAACACCTGGCAGGTAATATTTTATAGGGGTAAATACGATTAAAGCAACTGTAAATACGGTAAGAATAATAAAAATACTACTGAGCATAATGTACACACTCAACCTGCTAAGGCGGAACTTAACCACCTCTTCATAAGTGTCTTCATTCATTACTACAAGACGGTAACGATTCCTTAAACGTTTTAGTGTGCTGTTGGCATCTAACTTTGACATGGGTTGTATTGGATGTTAAAATTAAGAAACGCATGTCATTATAAGTGCTAATTGACAAAAATATCCGATATTTAGCGGCATTATTCTAATTCATTACTCATGTTCAAGACGATTTTTTTATCGGTCATTTTACTATCCGTTTTATCCTGTTGTATTTCTACCGCAGTTGCCCAGCCACCTACATGGACGATCGATTTGATAAACAAAGAAAAAAAGCCCGAAAAATTTAGCGAAAGAAAATTAGGTTCCGAAAAAATGGCTGAAAAAAAATTCACCTGGATACGCCATTTATTTCAAAATAATTTTACCCGGTACAATTACTATTTTAATGCCAATAATAAAATAAATACAGTTTTAGAAAGGGCTAAACTTGATCAAAAAGATGATTACACCAAATTAATTGGTTACTATCC
>JBBQEA010000087.1:0-18852 GCA_038320245.1 Chitinophagales bacterium
TAACACTTTAAAGCGAACCACTGAAAAAGGTACACCACAAACAACCTCCACATATTTGCAGGCATATCTTTTATAGCATGTCCAATCTCTATAAATGGGGTTGATAAACTTATTTTTTTACTTCTTAGTTCAGCCAATTCCAATTCCGTTGGTGGAATTTCGGGTGTTGTTTTATTGCTCCACAAAACACTGGTGATGCTACAAAAAGCACCAAAGAAAAAAGAAGCATAAACCCAGTATGGAATTTTGCTGCCGCTCTCTTTGGTTAAAAAGGGAATTAATTGAAAAAGAAAAAGAGAAAGTGTACCAAGTGTTTGTCCAAACCCTGTAAAAAAACTTTGTGCTAAAAAGCCGGTGGGCTGTTGTTTTGAATCAAGCTTGTCTGCCACAAAAGCCCTGTAAGGCTCCATGGCTGTATTATTAGCTGCGTCTAAAATCCATAATAAACCAACCGCCATCCATAAGGTGGAACTAAATGGAAACAGGAACAGACAAATGCTGCAGAGCATTGCGCCAATTAAAAAATATGGCTTTCTTCTTCCCCAGCGTGGATGCCAGGTTTTATCGCTCATGGCGCCAATAATGGGCTGAATTAATAAACCTGTAATTGGTCCTGCAATTTGCAGCATTGGCAAGTCGCCATTTTCTGCCCCTAAAAATTTATAGATAGGGTTTACAGCATTTTGCTGCAAAGCAAAGCTGTATTGTATCCCAAAGAAACCAACATTCATGTTGATGATTTGCCAAAAAGAAAGTGTTGGTTTTTGTAGCGACATAAGCAATCGTTTAACTGTGCTACCAAATGTAATCAATGCAAAGGAAAATGGAAAGCGCAAAGGTTTGTGGTGGAAAAAATAGAGTCCAGGTTTATTTTCTTATTGGCAACTTTTTCCAATAGGTCAACTGCCTCCACACCCATTCAAACGGTCCGTAATGAAAATAACGCAACCAGATATTACTCCAGGCAATTTGCGCTATCCAGATACAAAGGACATTTTGTGTTCCACAGGCTATCCACTCTACAAATTTCCAGATATATTTGTTGCTGGTGCCAAACACGTTTTTAATAGACGGATCCTGCCTCATCGCTGCATAGGCAAAGAAGAAATATTCATCAGCAATATACCCAGGATGGCAACGCCATGTAAAGAATCGATGATGTCGATTCTTTCTTTTTGTAAAACGGGGGAAGCGGTATTTATCATGCTTTATTTTTTAATAGTGGTAACTTTTTCCCGTATGTCAATTGCCTCCAGATCCATTCCATCGGCCCGAAATTAAAATGTTTAAACCACCAGTTGCTATAAGCAATTTGCAGAGCGTAAACACATAAGCCAATAGGGATAAAATACGCTGGCCCTATGTTTCCACCCAAATTTAAACCCACCCCATAATAAAAAGTAATACCAATTATTGTTTGCACCAGGTAATTGGTTAATGCCATTCTGCCCATTGGCGCTAACATTTTTAAGCGACTGTTACCCTTCTTTTTTATCCAATGTAAACAAACAACCGACGTATACGCCAGGCTTAAGGGCACCACACTTATCGCATAGAATAAGGTATGCGCCAATCCCATTGAGTTTGGAATTCCTTTTCCAAAAATTTCAAAACCCGTACAGGCTATTGCGGCAGGAATACCAATGATGAATCCCCAGCGACGTAATTTTTTAAATAACGAACTATAATTTTCGAGATTGATATAAATCATTTTTCGGCCTGCATAAAAACCAAGAAGAAACATACCCAGCACTTTTGGTATGCGGTTACTGTCGAGCAGATAAGCGTATCGGTACAAATAACCGGATGCCTGCCAGTTACGCCAGTGCTGCCATGCATCGCTTTTGCTGTAGAGGTATTGATTAAAACTGTCATCAGTAGGAAGCCCGGTTTCTTTATCAATTGTCTTTGCGATGGTTTCGATAAAATTGCCATTTGTATAATGGAAAAGCACACTCATTACATCAAATAACAATGGCGATACTATCAGTACGGCAACCCATGTAAGCAATGTTTTATCAGAACATTTTCTAAACAAAGGAAGCAGCATTCCAATGAGTGCATATAGCACAAGGATGTCTCCTTCCCATAACAACAACAAATGACCGAGCCCGATGATTAATAAAATAATTAACCGTCGGTACAATATTTTCAATGGATTGATTCCTTTCTGTTCATTCCGAATTAAGATGATGGAGAACCCGATGCCAAACAGTAATGAAAACAAACTGTAAAATTTTCCATTGATAAAACTGAGTTCAATAAAGCCCAAAATGGCATCTGCAGGCCATGTAGACAAAGCTTCCCGCTGTGCCGGCATTAAGAAACCCCAGCCGGAAAAGCCAAACAAATTGTCGAGCATAACACCGAGCAGGGCTAAGCCGCGGAGTATGTCTAATATATCTGCTCTTTCATTTTGTAAAACGGGTGATGATGTGTGTGACATGGTTATCGTTATTTACTTAAATCATACAAATGTGCTGCTGCTTCCAAATCTTCTGTGCCCCCATGAGGATCGGGAATTCTTCCAATCTCCTTTCCAATCACATTGCCAAGATAAGATTTTATGCTGTCCGGAAATGGCTGCCTGTCTGTCCACTGCGAAAAGATAAACCATATCCTTTTATTGCCTTTTAAAGAATCCAGTTGGCGTAAGTAGGGTTCAATGGTTTGATAATTACTACCAATTGTATAATCTGTAATTCCTTCTTTGACGCCGTAAAAATTTAAAGCATGCCTTGTTTTAAAATAAACAAACAGTTTATCACCAGGCAGCCACTGCTTTTTTAATTCATGCAAAACAAGTTGAGTGGGTTGGGCATTAAATGGAGGTCGCTCTGTTGGAATAATTATTGTTATAAGCAAAATCGGTAAGGCAATGGTCAAACTTACAGCAGTAGTTAATGCCGATGGAAATAAACGGGGGATCCATTGTTGTAAGGCCTGTATACCAGCGATGCCGCTAATTACCAACGGCCAGGTAGCATATACTGCTACTCTTGAATCAAATGGTAATACCCTGAAAAGGGAAAGCAATAAAGCTGTGATTAAAGGTGTAAATAAAATAAGAATGAGAGACCTGTATTTTTTACAGAGGTAAATAATTCCGGGGATAGACAAAATAAGCAATGCAAGGGAAATGAACTTGATGGAGGGGTAAACATCCTGCATCCAGAAAGTAAGAAAAAAATTAAGTTCCTTTTTCAATCCTGATAAAATCCAACTCAATCCTTCGCCAAAACTGTTAATTGGAATAAATCCTCTTGACCAGTAGTTGCTCATCGCATCTTGCACAGTAGTACTGATAATAAATTTTGCATAGAAGGCTAAAAGCAAACAGGCAAGGCCCCAGAAAAAAGCAATTAAATAGAAAGATTGTTTTGATAAATTAAGTTGTTCTTTTATCAAATTTGTAAACACTACGGCAAGCACCATCGGAGCAATAACAACAGCAGGCAAAGAACAAAGTATCAACATAAAACCGCCACCTGCGATAACCCAAAAGGTTGACTTTTTTAAATCAGGTTTCATTAATTGCAAGGCAGACCAAACTATAAATAACGAAGCGGTTATATCACCGGAATATTGCTTGGCTTCACCACCATAAAACCACAGGGAAACACTACCTGCAAATAAAATAAAAACGCTCAATAACGCAATGCCCTTGAAAAAATGTTTGCTGATATTTAAAAACAACAACAAGGAAATAATTGAAAAAAGAAATGGGAATAAACGATAAGCATGGTCATGATTTCCAAATAAAAGGGTTGATAATTTTTGCAATAATAAAAATCTAATGGCCGCCACCTGGTTATAATCTAAAGATTGAGTAACTAACTGATAGAAACTATGATCTCTTACATTTAATGCCTCCGTTAATTCATCAAACCACATGGAAGTGCGAAATATAAAATGAATAGAATGGAGGGCAAGTGCAGTAATGAATATTATTGCTATCCAAAAATTAACATGGCGGGGATTGAACATGGATGACAGTTTTTTCATTCCTTTAATCTCCTATTGGTAAAAATTTTATTTCTTCCATCATTGTTCCTTGCTATGCTACTGCCTACCCGGCAACTACGGGTTATAAAATCCTGTAAGTCTGGCCTGTTAAAACAAAGCCCTTTAAGAAGAAGCATCTCGAAATAAAAATATAGCTCATGCAGGAAGCGAGCATGGTGTTAAAAGTTTCTTTATAAATTAAAAACAACAGCTGCCAAACGCTCTAATTCCGCTGGAAATATTTATTCTCAATCATTAGACTTTCGATTTTATCTATCACTGACTTGTAGTAGTATCTTTTTCAGTATTTATTGCCAACGACCGTTTTGGCAGGAATGCATTTTCTATTTATAGTGTACTTTCTCAAACGTTTCATCTTTTTCAATTTTACTAATACTATCAGCTAAGCGGAAAACCATCGGTTAATAAAAAGAAGGAAAACTTATTTATAGTTTGATTTTATACACTAATATACAATATCTGAAAATAAAGTCACCAGAACCGAAATTAAATAGTTTAACAACTAAATATTCTTTTTAGTGAGGACGCCTACAGAATATCAATTACGGCCATCAATCTATCCTGATAAAATTGATTGTCCATAGAGGTGATGGTGACGCCGTAAGCCTTTCCGCTGGTGCTATGGATAAAAGCAGGACTGGTTTTGGAAGCCTCACATACAATACCAATATGGCCAATGGTTCGTTCATTTGGATCGGTACCGGTAAAGAGCAGCAGGTCGCCGGCCTTGCAGGTTGCCAGTGTTTTCTTGATACCCATGTTTGCAAAACCGTAAGAGGAACGGGGTACGGTAATATTAAAATGATTGAATACATGGGTGATAAATCCGGAACAATCAAACCCTTTTAATGGATCCGTGCTGCCATACAAATACGGGGTATTCAACAATGATTTGGCAAATGCTACTAATGAATCCCTGTTTACTTTACCGGTATTAATTGACGCTGTTATCTGAGCATCAGGTATCGCTGTATCGCCGTTTATGAGAATGAGTTTGGCTTGCGAAATATCGGACGTGGTATCAACAATGGAGGGTGCTGAAATAATGGTATTTTTTTGAAACGGTTTAAAGTAAATAAAAAGGCTTGCCGTTAAAATGATACCAAGCGTTAATCCTCCCATAAATTTATTCATTTTATAAAGGTCAACTTATTTAAACTGGGACGGGTGTTTTAATTTGTATTGGCCTGTATTGCGCTTCAATAACATAGGCATTAAGGCATGTATTATGTTTGAATTTTCATGCTCTTTTAAATTACCTGTACAGTCTTACATGCGGTGCAGACTGAACAAGTGTTTGAAATACTTAGGCCGAAGTATTCATGTCATCGCAGGAATTCTTTAGTAGGTTCTCCAATTAAATCTGGTAGCTTTTTAGCGATTAGCCAAAGAAAAAAAAGAGTACCAGTTTCTAATTTTTGCTTAATTCATATTTACGCAAAATATTAACGCTAAAAATAACCTGATGCAAAAGCGAATTACAGAAAAATCAGCAAATCGGATTACACAAAACTTTACTGAATAAAATTTATTGTTGGCTTAATCTATACTTTTTTACCCACTTTAAGCCAACATTAAATTTAGTGCTGTATCTTTATTGGATAATAAACAAGATGTGTATTATGAAAAATGATGTAAAAGTATTTGCAGGCCGGGAAGAAGAAAAAGTATTACTGGCTGAACTGCTGCTTAACAGTAAAGCCGAACTGGTAGCCATACTCGGCAGGCGGCGGGTGGGCAAAACCTATTTGGTGAAAGAGGTTTTTAAAGACTACCTCAATTTTCATTTTACCGGAATAAAGGATGCAGACAAAGCAACTGTGCTAGGCGAGTTCAGCAAAAAAATTTCAGTACTTGTTCCTTCTAAAAAAATAGCTACTCCTCAAAACTGGATGGATGCATTCCGCTTATTAAAAACCTATTTGCTCAGCATCAAAACCAAAAAAAAGAAAGTTGTTTTTTTAGATGAATTTCCATGGATGGATAATCACCGGGCAGGCTTTTTACCCGCCTTTGAATTTTTCTGGAACGATTGGGCGGTTGACCAAAACATCATCATTATACTTTGTGGCTCAAGCACAAGCTGGATGATAAAAAATGTACTGAATAATAGGGGCGGGCTACATAACCGCATTACCAAATACATCAATCTGGCCCCTTTCACTTTAAGAGAAACCAAACAACTGCTCAGTGCAAAGGGCATCCCGTTGCCCCACCACGAAATCATACAATTGTTTATGGCGCTAGGTGGCGTGCCCTATTATTTGAATGAAGTTAAGAAAGGCGAATCTGCAATTGAATCTATTGACAGGATGCTATTCAGTGAAAAAAGCACCTTAAAAAATGAGTTTCAAAATTTATACAGGGCACTTTTTGATAATTATGAAAATTATGAAGCCATTGTAAAGGTGCTGTCAACAAAACGAAAAGGTCTCACCCGGCAGGAAATAATTGATGCCACACATATCACCAATGGTGGTGGCCTTACCCGTATGCTTACAGAACTGGAAGAAAGTTCTTTTATAAAATCTTTTCTTCCTTTTAATAAAGAAAAAAAAGAAACACTTTACCGGCTGGTAGATGAGTATTCCGTTTTTTATTACCAGTTTAATCCGCAAAAAAATCCGGCAGGTAGTTTTATTAAAGCCAGTACCAGCCCAAAGTATAAATCATGGGCGGGCTTTGCATTTGAATCAATGTGCATCAAGCATAGCTATCGCATAAAAAAAGCACTCGGTATATCCGGTATATTTTCAACCGAGAGTTCTTTCTATTTTAAGGGCACTAAAAAGGAAACCGGCTTTCAGATAGACCTGCTGATAGACCGCAGCGACAACAGCATCAATATTTGTGAAATGAAGTTTTATGGAAATGAATACGAGCTTCCAAAAAGTGAGGCAGAAACACTGCGGAAGCGGCGGGAACTATTCAGGGAAAAAACAGCAACAAAGAAATATTTAATCAACACCCTCGTTACCACTTATGGTCTTAAGGTAAATGCAAACAGCACAGGCATTATAGATAAAGTGGTGGTAATGGATCAGTTATTTTAAGTGAAAAGAAATGTTTTCAGGATCTTATAAAAAAACAGAAATTTAATGTTGGCTTAATCTATACTTTTTTACCTACTTTAAGCCAACATTAAATTAATTATAGAATAATATTTTTTTTCGGGATACTGCTTCGTTACCGGAATGTATATTCAGCCTGGCATACAAGTTGCTCACATGAAATTTCCCGTAACATCGTACACAATTTTGTGGTGGAAACAAGCACCTGAAAGCCCTGTAAAAATTAGGTTACAATTAATGAGTAACTATTTTTTTGAATGCCAGGTACACCCCATTTGTCCAGCCAAAACCATCCTGTGATGGATACTCACCGCCGCCGGCCAATTGAGTTAAATCTTCTACATTGTATTTTTCCATCATTTTACCGGTGGCTGCATAAACTTTATCATTTAGGGACAACCAACGGGTGGCAATGGTTTTAGCTAAAGTAGTATTACCGTAATTTTTAAACCCGGCTGCGGTTGTCCATTGCAACGGCGCCCAGCCATTAGGTGCATCCCATTGCTGACCTGTAGTGTTGGTAGTGGTTACAATACCGCCATCTTTTAATAAAGAAGCAGTAACCGTTTTTGCTACACAAGCGGCTTGTAAAGGCGTAGCAATTTTTACAAACAACGGGAATACGCCTGCTGCAGTAATAATCGCTGTCTGCTGGTTTTCTACAAAATTATAATCATAAAAAAATCCGGTTTGGGCGTTCCAGCAATATTTATTAATCGCTGCTTTTCTTTTAGCTGCCTTGCTTGTAAAGTTTTTAGATTGGGGTATTTTTCCATCAAGCTTTAGTGCTTTTGCTATGATGCTTTCCATGGAATACATCAGGCAATTTAAATCAACCGGGATGATGTTAGTAGTTTGGATGGTTTTAATATTAGCCGGATCGGTAAACCAACGGCTGCTGAAATCCCATCCGCTACAAGCCCCTGCCCGCAGGTGTGTGCAGGTAGCAGCTTTACTTGCATCCAGAATTTCCTTTAATTTTTCCGGTGTCGACACTCTTATGCGCATGGCTAATTCCAGCGCAACTGCCTCTGCAGTTTCATAATCTTCTTTATAACTTTCCTGGCGGGGAGTAGTACTTTCATCCCAGTAGCGGTTAAGTATTGTGCCACCTGGCAATTTTACAATACGCTTAAATGCAGGGTCTTTCATTTTCTCTGCACCTTCCATCCAATAAGCATACTCTTTTTGCATTTCCGGCAAAAACTGTTTATATACAGCATTCCCTTTAATACCTGCAAGCAATTCCACCATCATGCAAAAAAACGGAGGTTGGCTCCTGCTCAAATAATAGGTTCTGTTACCATTAGGTATATGACCGTACTCGTTAATAAGATAGGCAAAGTTTTTCACCATATTCTCAATCATCGCTACTTCGCCACTCTCTTTTAAACCGAGCATGGAAAAATAACAATCCCAATAATATATTTCCCTAAAACGGCCACCGGGTACAATGTAGGTATTGGGTAATGGCAGCAGCGAGCTGCCTTCCACTGTTTTATCTGCCTCTCTTTTTAATGTGCCCCATAAATTTTTTATGTGCATTGCTGCATCTTTTTCCTGTTGTATATAATTCAACTGTGGAGGGGCAGGCGGGAGGTTAAAATTATCCTCCACAAATTTTTTCAAATCCATTGTTGTTCCCTTCATCATACCATAGTCATACATAATATCCGCAACCTTTCTTTTAGGAGTGCAGTCCACAAAGGTTTTTCCATCTGGCAAAATTTTTTGTAACTGAACATCCTGAAAAAGTTGTCCATAAATTTTATCTGGCGTAAGCGGAATTTTTTTTTGCTGTGCATTTAATACTGCAGGCAGTGAAAGCAACATAATAGCAAGGTATTTTTTCATAGGTTAAAACTACATAAAAATATCAACTGCAAAGGAGGATAAGTGTTTTTAACAAATGTAATTGACAGTTGCCACTTAAGTGTAAACGTAGGATTTACCTGTATTATTTACAACCCTTTATTGCCAGGATTGAATCCAGTTTCCGGTTAAAGTCAAGTTCCATATTCTTATCAGATAAAAAGGTTGTTGTTATTACATCCATCTGTACTTTTATAGAGTCGGCTAATTGGGAGCTTTGCGTATGTAACAATTCTTTTTGCTGGTACATTTTTATAAGCCTGTCATGGAGCAGTAATGTATCTCCACTTTGCTGCAACTGAATAACGGTATCCTGCGTAAATCTTATTTCATCAGCCAATTTAAACCGCTGGTTTCTTAATTGCATTGCCCTACATTCAATGTTGGCAATATCATTTATGGCTCCATCAATAGATTGCTTATTGCTACAACCAACTATTAACAGAGAAAATAAAAAAAAAGCACCAATTGATTTAAGACATTTCATAAACAGCGCCTGATAAAACTGAGAATTCAATCATTACTTTATGCCTTGAGGCCAATTGATGAGATGATTGATATTATCGCCAATTGCCCTGCCTACCTGTAATCCTTTTATATTATCCATTTGGTAATGTAACCCGCCATAAAATCTTGAGTTGGCACATTCATCAGCCATTGTATTGAAGTTAGAAAAGTTACGGGCTGGAAAACCATACCGCAACTGGCTGTAATCGGTAAACTGATAATTCCCGCTTCCATCAGTAAATAAACTTATCATAACTCTTGAACCAGCACCCATTTCGCAGGAGTGACCGGAGGTATAGGCTGGAAATGGAGGTGTTCCAATTAAAGTAGCATAAGCAGCATCTATATACTTTTTTATATAAGTTACCGGGCGAATTAAAACATATTTATATTTCCCTTTCCAACAAGAAATAAATGCATCGTTTTCAGCAATACTTAAACGGGCAAAAGCTACCGAAGACTTTTCCAATGTTGCGTTGTTTTCCTTTAAAAGTTGCGTCATAATATTAAATGTGTGTCCGGTAGGGGTAGGTATTAAACGGATCGTCAGCCCAATACTCTGTAATTTCTTTCTGGTCCATTGTATTGTTTTTTGACTGATTGTACACATCCATTGCTTCTTTATAAAATGGAGACGATGCGCTTGTAGAAAACTCTATTGGAGCCGCAGGTTGTGTATTTGTTATATCTACCTGCAAAAAAGGACGGTTGTCACCCCATCTTGGACTAATAGGATGAAGGGCTGCCCCGGTGGGTACCCAACAAAATGGATCGGTAGGTAAATTATATGGCAACTGAAAAGGATCGATGTAAGATTTATCACCACCATCTGTAGTTGAATATTGATAAATGGCTGAAGAAATTGCTTTTCCGTATTGAACAGAACGGGTAATTACATCCGGAATTTCATTAGTAGATAATTGTAATAGGTTGGCATTTTCCATACTGTCAATTCGGCTGCTATTGTAGGCGGTTATTTTAGTTTCAAACATTTTACGCATCATATCAGCAGTTGCAGCATTAGATGTAATGCCCCAGTTATATCCCTTACCTTTTTCGATGTTGGGTAAGGCACTGGCAGAAAGTTCATTTAATTGTCCTTTCAAACTCTGGGCTCCGTCTATGCCATTCACCACTGCTTCGTAATTTGTAACTCCTATATAGCCATAAGCACGAGCTACCTGGGGAGGGAAAAAGCCGGGAGTGGTTTGGGAAATATCACACAGCAAAGAAAAATATTTCTGAATATTATCGCCAGAATATTTATTGGCTGATTTTGCAATAGCCGGGACTTCCAGATTATCATCTTTTCTACAAGCTGCTAATACAAAAACAAGTATTACTAAAAAAAGCCAGATTCGTTGGTACCTAAAAATCAGTTTCATGTTTATATTTCTATTGATGATAAAATATTAATCGGGAGTTTAAGGATATTGAATAATTTTTTAACGAATTAATAATAAGAACGCAACAACATTCATATAAAAGAGCGAATACTTCTATATACTTATTGTATTTAGCCCAAAACACTGAACGTAATTTATATAGAAGAAATTGTATTTATTAAGACTGACAATCAAATAAATGATTACCATATCTGTATGCAAAAGTGGGTTAAAGGTTATGAGGTTTATTAGTATTAGTGTTAACTACCAACACATAGATAATTCAAAGGATAACGTGAAAATAGGTTAATAAAAACAGTTAGTATAAAAAATGTTTAATCTTGCCCCGTAATACCATAATTATACTCAACAGTTTATTTAGATATACTGATAAAAGTATTTTGATAACGATACTGCAAATTGAAACTATATCTTAAAACTTATCGTAAGGTAGGCATTTCTTCCATCACCTGGCCAAATACCGGGGCCCGGATAAAAAGTTGGGCGCTTGGTAAAATATTGTTTATTTAAAATATTATTGATGCCAGTGCGGATAATAAAGTATGAATTTGCTTTTATTGTAGCGTTAGGGTCGATTCATCCGCTAACTACCTGGCGTGGGCATGAGGTATACGTTGAGTATTTCAAAAAGTAACAGGCCTGTAAATCCCATCCAGAAAGCTTTTTTCATTATACTTTTTTTAAGAAGAAAAAATAGCGCTGTAAAGAACTACAACGCCATATGTTATGCTGATATACCCCTTATATAAAAATTACAACTTCACCCCCAAAGAAATATAGAATGTTCTTCCATCTGCCGGTAATATTCCGGGACCCGGATACATAGTGATCCTCCTGTTAAAATATCTTTTATCAGCAATATTGTTTACACTTGCAGATACATGATAGCCTTTTTTAAATTGCCAGGTGGCGTTCCAGTCCCACAAGTGATAAGATGGAATTACACCCAACACGCCGGTAGCGCTTGAAGCTGTATTTAATGCATCATTAAAATATTTGCTGGTATAGCTGTATTGAAGGGTAGTAGAAAAACCATTGCTTCTAAATTCAAGACCAGTTTTATTATTCCATTCAGGGGCATTTTCTACAAAATTATTATCGATAATGGTATTTACCCCGGCTTTATTAATTATGCCTTTCTGATACCTGGCGTGGTTATAACCAAGCGAATTAAATAATTTTAAATCTGTTTTACCTGACCGGTAATTAAATATTTTCAATACAGACAGTTCTGCAAATACATCTACCCCTTTAGCAACTGCGTCACCAATATTTGTTGTGAGCAAGTAATTACCGCCACTATTATTTGGTTGCGACAGCAATCCAATCTTGTCACCATAAAAAAGATAAAATGCATTGATATCAAACTGGAAAATATTCTTATAGTGACCCCTGTATCCAAGATCAATATTATATCCCTTACTGTCTTTTAGATCCGGATCTATTTTATCCAGCCTGTCTGCAGGTGTTACGTTAGCATACAGGTAAGGACGGTATGCCTGGGAAAAATTGCCATAGAGTTGTGCAGATGTATTCAATTGGTATTGTATACCTGTTCCAAACAAAGGGAAATTCCGGTTTCCCTTGTAATTGATATTAACGGCAGCATTGGTGATTACACCAGTCATATCTGTTTTAATTACTTCATACCTCACTCCCGGTGTAACAGATAAATATTTACCGAGGTAAAATGTATTTTCTGCAAACGCTGCATAATTGTGTGTGATCAATCGCAGATCTGTTCCATAGGGTTTTACCAGAGACAGATCAAAATCACTGCCAGTAGTGCCTACTCCTTTTTGTTTACGTTGTGTGTGCTCATAAAAATACCTAACACCTCCAGCTAATAAGGCGGAACTTTTACCAATCTTGTAGTTGTGCAATAATCTTGCTTCGGTAGTAAAACCATTGTAATAATCCATATCTAACTGTCTTGGATTATAGGACCCGATACTTGTATTAAATGTATCAGGTATATTGCCCGCATTAATAAACTGTACACTGTTTCTTTGCCCGATAATACCACTGCTGGTTATTTCCAGCTTTGTAGAAGCAGACACCTGGTATTTCAGCAATACTGAAGGGATATTAATAAATGGTTCAAAATAGTTTCTTGCTCTTTCTGAATGCTGTGCATCTTTTTGAAACTGGGCATCTGTTAAACCACCTGCGATTTGCTGTACATAGCGCATTCTTGAAAACTCTACTGCAATATTCAGCTTATTACTTAGCTGGTAATCTACATGAGCATAAAACGCATGATAATTGAATGCCGCATTTTTACGCCACCCATCTCCATGCCTGTAATCATAGTAAGCATAATAATTCAGCTTGCCTTTTGTACCACCGATTGCATTGAATGAATTAAAGAAATTTTTTCCTCCAATAGTTTGTTCGGTTTCTAATGCAAACGGTTTGGTAGTATCTCCCCTTTTCAATTTATAGTTCATCATTCCCCCAAACTGTGGCCCAAACTGCAAGGCGCCTGATCCCCTTACTAATTGAATTTCATCAACTGCCTGCAGTGGAACAGAATAATGATTTTCAGGATAACCAAACATGTCTGAATTGGTGTTGTATCCATTCTGCCGCATGTTCATTTCAATAGAACGGTGAGGATCTGTACCACGGGAAGCGATATTTAATTGTGTGCCTGCACCGTCCATATCCCACATGGTTAAGCCAGGAATCTTTGCGAGGGCTGTCCTGGAAAGATTCATAGGCAGCCCGCCTATCTTATCAGACAATATTAAACTATTGGTATGTTTCCCAGCATAAATGGATGTGCCTTCTACATCATCCAAATGACTTGAATTAGATACAAGAATTTTGCTGCTGACAATAATATTTTGAAGCGATATAATTTTTGAACTGTCCTTTTTAGCAGGTTGGTCCTGAGCTGAACCAGTCAATGAAAAAAGCAACAATATTATAACACCGTTATTTTTTTTCATAAGCTTAAAATTTAAATAGGCAAGTTTTAAATATGCCTGCCCATGGGCATTAAAAAATATTAAAGAGAGCTGCAAACAATTGCTGCAGCTCTGTAATATTTAGCCAAAACAACTAAATGATTTTATTCTGCACCATCAGTTTTTGCCCTCTCTACAGCATAGTTACCAACACCCTCCCCCACTTCATTGCTAAGATGAACAGTTGTGGTATAATACGCATCCCTGTCAATTTTTATATTGTCTCTTGCAATAAAAGTAGCAGAGGCAGTGGCAAAAATGCTACCCACCTGGTAATCCAGCATCAACCTGGCAGATGCAGTTTTACTGCGTCAACCTATTGCCAGCGGCAGGTAATCTGCTACATAGTTGGCTAATGGAAATGACAGTCCACCAATTGTATACAAGGAGAAAGTACCTGGCCCAACCTGACTTTCAATGGGCATCCATTTAATGTAAAAGTTTAGGTCCTGTACCCCTTTCATGCCATGCAGCGTTCCGGCGGAAGCTTTTGTTGAGACATAGGGTGCACTAAAAAGTATATTCAGTTTTCCACTGATACCATAAGCGGCCATTACAGAAAATGTCTGTGCTGATACCGTCCCGAGATTCAGGTTATCCCTTTTTAATGTCCCTTCCCAGTAATTTTTCCAACTGCTGTAGCTGTACATCGGGCCAGCACAGAGTTGTTTTTTCGCCATCATAATAGCATCTATATCTGTTTGTGCAAATGATAACTGAGTGGTTAATATGAAGAGTAATAATAGTTTTGGTAGTTTATATTTTTCTCTCATAAAATTTCTAATATTATTTTGCTTAAAAGGTACCTTGCTAGTTTATGTTTTTAAAACTTAAATGATGCACCCATATTAACGGAATAATCTGCAAATGCCGCATCGCCCCTTACAAACACACCCCTTTTAATTGAATTTTCTTTATCCGTATTACTTTGAGTACGATTGCGAACTACTGCAAAAGGAACTGACGCAAAAAGAGTTACGTTTTTCAAGGCATAATTAACAGAAGGCTCTACAGACCAAATGTAACCCGGGCGACGAAAATCGCCACTGCCTCCAATAAGGTCATTTACAGGTATACCTTCTAACCTGGCGCCTGCAGCGAATGACAGTCCTTTTATTTTGTTGAAAGAATAATTAAATCCTGCCCTTACCATATATTGATCGGGTACACTCATGATAGCTTCGTTTGCCAATACAGGTGTTAATGTTTCCCTGTATGTTCTGGTGCCATTTTGTTCCCTTGGATTGCTGAGGTAATAAAAGTTTCCATAGACGCCAAAATTGCTTTTAAAATTATAGAAAGAATTTAATTCAACTGTAATGCCTGTGCCACCATCACCCAATTGTATGGATTGATCTACGGTTCTCAATTCCTTTGTGCCACCAGGGCCCACATTGTACCAGTAATCCTTATAATTATAATCTCCTGTTGCTAACTTTATCCCCATTCCCAACTGGATATTTCCTTTTTGGTTTTTGAGTGGATCAAGCATCCAGCGATAAGCCGCTAATCTAACATCGCCTATTCCAAAAGAATGTGTTGAGTGTCTTTCCTTTTTTACATAGCTGCCATTAACCAAGCCATGCTCATACAATGACGACCGGCCATTGTTTATAATGGGTACATCTACCATTATCGACCATCGATCATTTAAAACACGGGTAAGTGCCAGATCTACTATTGTGGTATGATTGATAACTTCTGAATGTTCTATCAGCCGGGCTTTATTTTCTTCTGTTCCCGAAAAGTGCCGGAATGATTTAAAATAACGGGCACTGGTACTAAATAGCCAACCAGCCTGATTTGTACTTGCAGGATGCACCATCATGCAACTTGCACCATTGCCTTTAATGGCCACACAGCCCTGTGCATTTAAATTATTGTATTGCGCAAAAATTGCGATGAATAGTATTACTATGTTTTTTTTCATTTTAGTTAGTTTTTAATTATTTGAAAATGCGTTCTAATTCTTTTCTAATTGTATTTTATTGATAATAAAATCCCCCACTTTTTTACCAAATTCATTACTTACGATACAGCTTGGATGAAAATGAATACCTCCATAAAACCTGGCCGAGTTATTTTCCAGGGCAGCCTGCCGGAAGGAAGTAAAATTTCTGTTAGCGATACCAAATTCCAATTCACTGGTATCTGTATAATTGAAATTATCGCCATATACTTTAGTTAATGCCTCAGCTGCTGCAGCTGATACAGTACTATGACCGCAAGTGTATTCAGGGAAGGGGGGCGATTGTAATAAAGGTCTCCATTCGGGATCGATGTATTTATTGATAACCGTTTCTGGCCTTACCGTATTACTGCGAAATTTTTCATCCCAGCATTGAATAAACGCATCAAACATACAGATAGATGTAAGTGTGTAGGCAGCAACCGTTTTTCTAAAGCTTGCTTTTGCCTTGGTAGATGCAATACCAACAATATTCATCCAATGGCCAGGGGGCGAAAACTTTTTGGTGATGAACATTACATGACCGGCCACGTTCAGCTTTCCTCCCAGGTCGTCCCAGAATTCAGCAATGTGTCTTTGCTCATCCGTTAAGCTATCAACGCCATTTTTTACAGCCATCACTTGTTTGTAATACAACCCATTTTTATTGGTAATATCAAAGGGAATGGGTGGCGGTGGAACAAACTGATTGCAGCTATCCATTGCAATGGGGCGTATCTCATTCCAGTGTGGCTCAAGGGCACTTGTATAAGCTGGCGGTGTAGGCACCCAACGACCAGGTGAATCAATTACAGTGTACCTTGATGCACTTCTGGTTTGGGCATAATTATCTTTTTTACTCCATGCAAGTATCACATTGCTAATGGTATCTGCAAATGCAATTGTATTGTTGAACATATCGTTGGGCATACCCTGATCTTTTGCCATTTTCTTCAGGCTATCCACATATTCCTGCATGCTGCCTTCGGGAAAAGTAACGGCTTCACCAACTTTACAAAAAGCAAGCAAGGAAGCAAATTCAAAATCAATTTTTTTTGTAGTATCCGCCCCGGGCATTGCTTTCAGGCCATTGATCTTTCCTGCCAATGTGTAGAATTCCTTGGGATAGCCGCTAACAATGCACTCATAGGCTGCAATGTTGGCATAGGCATAATTACGGCTTGCAACTATGGGAGAAAAGCCAACATGCTTCACCACTTCGTTCAATTCTTTTACCGTTTTACAATAGGTAAATGCGTTGTCGCCAAAATACGTTTGTTTTACCGGGGTATTATTACAACCGGTTACCAATAGCAATACAGCTATTGATGCTACTAAAATTTTCATACAAAAAAATAAAATGAATAAATGACTGTTTACTGGTTAGTAAACAGGTTTACATAAAAACTGGTTATGCCCTGGCAGCATCGGGAGGCTGCTCTACTGTGTTGAAGTAATGTTTGTTTTCGATTAGGGTATTAAAAGAAACGAATGCATTGTTGATAATGCAAAAACTACCATTTGTAACAGGTGAATACAGCTCTTCATATTCGCTCAATGATTTTTGGAATGATTTGCTTTCAGCTCCGGATTTCTTTTTATTATTGTCTTGCTGAAAATCATTCGCCACTTTAGCATAAGCATTTTTAGAAGCTTCAATTTTCATTTTAGCCACATGGGGAATGCAAAGCATTTCTAAAGAATCGTTGTAAATACGGCATTTAACATACTTGTATTTTACCCCATCAATTTCCACTTCGCCATCTATACGTTGAAAGGATTTTGTATTGCTGTAATAAGGAAGATGGGTAGGCTGTTTGATGGAAATTAAATCTGCATCATTGTACTGTTGTGCGTCTAAAGCCGATTCCAGCGTGGCATCTGAGTTAGTTGCCAACATGTTATATAGAAGCTGATACCCTGCAATATTGAAGGTAAAAATGGCTAATAATACTATGGCAGCTAGTTTTTTCATCCGTTAGTGATGTGCAAAATAGTTTTTTTTATTGAAAATGGGAAAAATGGAAAAGACTTTTGTTGAAATGTATGGAACATCAGGTGACTTTTTGATAAAAAGTTACTAGGAGGATAAAAATATCTAATCCTAAATAAATAATCTAATAAGAACCGTAGCATCGGATTATAATAAAAAAGCGGAAACAATATGTTCAGAACAAAAAGATGTAATTAAATACACAACAATATGTGCCGAGCCTATGGCTCTTTGATAGTTTGGTTGTTGAAGTACAACGGATTAAAATCCGCTGTTACAAAACGGAAACGAGCCTACGGCTCTGCGGCCAATTTCTAATGAAGCTTCACAAGCATAATTATAATGAATCTCCTCATTGGACCTAATTAGACGGTCATTAAAATATCTTACTTCACCATATAAGTTTTCTTCTCTACCCCAATTCCTTTTAAGGTAAGGCTTTTCCAACCTATAGGAAGAATTGATTTTATTTGGATGATCCCGTTTGGCGTAATATCCAATCCGCCAAAACCATTCAATACAGCCTGTAATATGCCGCCTGCGCCGGTTGCGAAATACGGGTTGGTTCCACCCTTGGTTTCGGCAATTACATTAAAGGGCGGCAACAGATTTGGCTTGTAGGAATCATTGAAAAAATGTGTGGCTTTTTCTCTGTCTCCAATCCTTGCATATAGTAATGCAAAGATGGCCTGCGTCATTGCCGGCGTGCCTTCGTTGGGTACTCTTACAGAATAATAATCAAGGTCGTTTTTTATTTGTTTAGGATCTGTAATTTCTTTTAAAGGGTAAGCTAATAAATTTACATCGGCCTGTTTAATACCTTCTCCTTTATAGGATGCATGTTCTTTTGTGATACCATCGGGCATTTTTAAAATGGGAATATTATTGGCTACATTCATCCAATCTGCATCGGGCACAATGCCCAATATTTTCGCTGTTTCTGTTGCATATTTTAAATTGGCTTTGGCAGCAGCATTGGTAAAGGCATTGTTGTCAACGTTCTCGGCCCATTCATCTGCCGCTACCACATTTTTAATATCGTATTGACCGGGACCAT
>JBBQEA010000088.1:0-18817 GCA_038320245.1 Chitinophagales bacterium
GTGGGGCAGCCGGAAAAGCATAATAAATAATAAAGCCAATTAAATTTACAAGAATAAAAGTGAGTGAAAAATGAAGAAACAGCTTTTTATCTTTTAAAAACAGGTAAAACGCAAAAGCAAGAGGAACGGGTATCCAGCATAAATAAAATATACCCGATAAAATAACTAAAAAAACTGACGGCCTTTGGAGCCAGTACTCGTTGGGTGTTACTATTTCGCCATTTAATGCAATGCCAAAAACAGATTTTTCAGCATTATACAGATCTCCTATATGTACCCTGTTATATTGATAATTGGGGAACGCCTTCATAAAATCGAAAATGATCCAGAAGCAAATGAAGATAGAAAAACCAATGATGAACTTACGACTTTGGTGACTAAAGAAATAACAGACATTAAATATAAATACCAGCAACAACTGATCTGTTTTAAACCCAATAAGCAATATGGATACTGCCAGGTAAGCTATAGAAGTTAAAATTGCTGTAGCAATACTTTTTGAAGTATAAAGACTTACTCCATTACTGTTGTTCATTCAGTTTTTTTGGACTGTCAGAAAATTGTGAACGCAAAATATTATCCCACAAAGCTGTACTTACTCCAAAACCTTTTTCAGGATCATGGTAATGATGCAACATGTGGTGTTGTTTAATTTTCTTCATAATCCCCGACTTAAAATTATAATGATGCATGGCATAATGTAGCATATCATAAATTAGGTAACCTAATAAAAAGCCAGGAAAAAAAGCATACAACTGTGCAGGCTGAAAAAACAAAGAAAACAGGAAGTAAAAAGCGGTTGCTAAAGGAATACTTGCTGATGGCGGCAATACCAGTCGCTTTCTGTCTTTAGGATAATCGTGGTGCACCCCATGAAAAATAAAATGGATCCTTTTTCCGTATTCGGAACTAGGATGATAGTGAAAAATAAAACGGTGCAATAAATATTCAGTTGCAGTCCATACCATCAGCCCAATTAAAAAAAAGAGCACAAAACCAGCCAAGCCAATATTACTTGTAAAAGCCAGTACACTAAAAAGGATTATAACCGGTATAAAAATAAAAAGGGGTACCGAATAATGGACTTTGGAAAGGCTTTCCATCAAGCCATTCTTAAACATCCGTATACTATCCTCACTGTTTGAAACAAAATTTTTTTTCATTGTTTTATCATTTAGAATGATGAATTAAATTTTTAATTTTTCTTTTACCGGTTCATTTAATGCAGGGTCTAGTCCTGTTAATTCAACATACTCTACATTAGGTGACCAAAAAGTTCCGCCACGTATTTCTAAATAAATTCTACTAAGAATACACATTTTCTTATTGATCACACTGTATACATGGAACTTACCATCTGCAGACAATTTTAAATACATTTTTAATTTTTTATAAGAAACAAAGTTAAGCTCATATTGGTTTTCTGCAATTTTACGATGCTTAATACCATATGCAAAAGTACGTTGGATGTAATTCATTTCCTGCCGCTGCCCTGTTTCTCCATATCTTATCCAAAATACATGAACCGGTTCTAATGGGTCAACTTTACCATCTTTATAATTTAGTTCGCACACAATGGTGTTAACGTTAGGTGTTCGCTGCAGAAAAAACAACTGGTTAATATTGCCGGAAGGCACAGGAAAGTAACCGGGTTGTGCCGTTAAACTACCACCAATCAGCTGAAAAATAACTAACGCAACGCCTAAAAATAATTTTCTACAATTCATTAACTAAAAACATAAATAAAAAATAGCACACCTACATTCTTCTTTAAAACACTACCTGCCGTTAAGTGTTTCCTTTGCATGGAACAATCTTTTAAGTGCCGTAATATTGGTAAGTATGGCCATTACGGCAAGTGGAATAGTAAATATGGACATAGTTTCAAAAATATGAAACGGCAATGCACTGATATATAACTTATAATCACCACCAATAAAATGGCCTGTAATACCGCACACTATCGCAGAAACGCCTGTTAGTACAACCCTCTCCGGACGTTGCATTAAACCTCCCTTATTTTCTATACCCAATCCTTCACTACGGGCCCTTGTATAACTCACCATTATAGACCCCATCATTGCAATAAAAGCAAATAAAGAACTTAAAAAATAATGATGCGATATCAAATAATAACAAATACCCAGAAACATTATTAATTCACTGTACCGGTCCAGCACAGAATCGAAGAGAGCGCCATAGGTAGAACTCATATTACCCAATCTTGCCACCTGCCCATCGAGCATATCAAATAATCCGGCAAATAATATCAACGCACCCGCCCATCCAACATACGATAAATCTCCCCTATTTCCCTCCTCGGCACCCATTATAAAAATTACAGCCACACCCACATTTAAAAGCAAGCCAATAATGGTAACTAAATTGGGTGTAAATCCAATTTTTATCAGCCCTCTTACCAATGGATTGATTATAAAGTATATTAATTGCTGTAGTTTGCTTTTCATTAAATTATTTATACAAAATTTAAAAATCAAATCTTATCCTTGCCCGTAAACCCAATTTAGAAATATCCGGATTCTCCAGATATGTAACTCGTTTTACAACATCAATACGAAGGAATTTAAAAATATTTGCTACGCCTACACTCAACTCGATGTAAGGCTTATTATTAAGACTAAAGGTAGTAGGGGCGCCGGTTAATGGATCTGAGGGAAACTTTAACTGCTTGGGGTTTTTGTCGGGATTATTTTCATCCCTGATGCCACCAAACAAAACTTTTGCACTTGCTACCTCCCGTAGTTTAAAGCGTTTTATCAATGGCAGTTTATTAAAAATAAACCCATTTAAATGTAGATCGAAATTAACCGCAGCATACCGGTCGCTCACAAACTCTAAAAAATTCATGAGGTTGTATGCATAAAGTCTGTAGCTATAAGATTGGTTGGCTTCGTGAATGGTAAGCAAAGGAAAAGGTACCTGTCCAAATATATAGCCTCCCTGTACAGTAATATCCGTATATCCCAACTGAGACATGTAGAACCTTTTTTCCATCGACAAATTGAGATTACTGAAATTATATTCGCCCCCAAAAAGTCCCTTAACACCTGCAATATAACGGAACTTAAAAATCGGGTATTTATTAATAATAGGGCTTCGGAATGCTTTTGTCTGATAAAATTGTTCATTGGGCGCCCACCTGATTTCTGCAGATAACTCCGAAGTAGTGATGTCGTGAATTAATTCATTGGCAGGTGTTTGTTTTTCATAAACGATTGTACCCGCCGGGGTTTGTTTCCAGTTTTTATACCCAAATGTGTAAGTGAAATTTTTACCAAACTCCCGCAGGTATTCTACTTTAAACACGTTATTGTACAACCATTTATTATTGTTACCTCTTTTAAAGGACAGCAGAAAATTATCTTCCTGTACAAATGCCAGTTCCTGTCCCGGAATCTTCATATCATACTGGTAGCCAACCCTCAGGTAATTGAGCGGATATGAATAAATTGATTTATGATTGAATGAATACGTACCGAAAACACCATATTTATATTGCTGATCTCTAAATCCATAGGCGAGGTAAGATTCAAAATAAAGGTTTTCATTAAATTTTGGAGTGGTTCTTCCCCCAAACCTAAGCCTAAGCCCTTCTACCGGGTTAAAGCTGTAGAAAGTGTTGGTATTACCAATTTCGAATTTATTTAAAGAAACATAGCCAGAAAATAACGCGGTAACAATGGTAGTAAAAGTTTTAAACGAACGCATATTGCGTAGGCTATCTATATTACTATAGGTTTTTAATTCAGTTTTAGATAAAGGCTGGTGTCGGTTGGCAAGCCAAAAACTATCATTGAGCGATGCTGAACCAGCTAAATTAACTTCTTCTTTGCCCTTGTAAACACTGTCTGGTGCAGGTTTATTAATCTGAAAGTTTTTTAAGGTTACCAGCCTTTCGCCAATTACACCACCGGATGCGTTGTTGATGATAGCAAATTCTGCCACCATATCACTTTTAATAAGATGATAACGGCCATCGAATCCCTTCTCGAACCCCTGGCTAATTTTTAATTCTTTTGTCCAGTTAATATTTGCCTTTTTGCTGATGGCGAGATCTATTTTTTGAATAGAATAATTACCGTCGAGGGTAATAAACATGGTACCTCTAAAAATTAAGTCGTTGGGGTTTTTAGGTGTAAAATAAAGCCTTGCCAGTTTTACCCCTTCAATGTCGATGGTATCTGTAATATAATATCTGTAAAAAGATGGGGCAATATTTGCAATAGGGCTTAAAAACTGCTGATTGAGTAAGGCAATATCGTTGTCGTAAATATTAATATCCTGGTACAAATTATCCAGAAAATTAGTAAGCCCCTGTTGATCAAAAAGATCGCCGTAGTTAACTCTTTTCTCTCCTAAAATATATGTTTTTGACGCTTCCGGATTTTTGCGCAGGTACCTTTGCGCTAATTTTTCCTGCAGATATATTGGTAATATGGACCGGCCTTGCAGCGTAACCGTGTCTATATTTTCCATCATGAATTTGTAATTTTTAAACACCAAATTCTTTTGCAATTTTTCCGGCTTATTGGCAAGCGATAAACCTAGTTTTTCATATTGCTCGTATTGTACATAATCGTAGGTAGTTATTCTGTTTTTTTCTTTGTTTTCAATTACTTTATCAATCAATTCTACTGCAGGATTATTCCTGTTCCTGTACTTACCTCTCCCCCTTTTTACAACAACCTCTTTAAGAGATGATCCCATTTCAAGTTCAACGTCAAGCGATTGTTCCAAGCCTGGTTGAACTTCCTTGTTAATGGCTGTATATCCTACATAAGAAAAAATAAGTGTATTTAATTTCGCATTTTTTGTTTCAATGGAATAGCTGCCATCCTCTCCTGTAGATACGCCTTTACCATTTTTAAATACCACACTCACAAATGCCATTGGCCGTTTGGTGATAGCATCTTTTACAAAACCTTTAACCACAGTTTGTGCCTGTAGTAAAAAAATATTACAAACAAAAATTGTGAAAAAAAATAGCCTCAACTTAACCTTACTACCGCTCATTATTATTAATTGTTTTTAAAAACATATTTTTTCTGTAATGGATAATTATACATTATTGCAACCAGTACAGATGTAATCACTTTTGCAGTTAAATAGTACAATCCAGCCACATCTATCAACAGGTAAAGACCAACTGCATTCAATAGAACATTACCACTCCAAATAAGAAAATAGCGCTTACTCTGTAAATAGATGGAAGTGGAATACGACCTAAAAACCCACTGGCGATTAATAAAGAAATTAACAATCCCTCCTGCCATTGTTCCAATTATACTTGCAAAAAATGCCGGCACAAGTATTAATTCCTTTAACAGGATGGAAACCATGTAATCACAAAAGCTGGAGACCAGGGACGCAGAATTTGCTCGTATAAAAAGGTTCATATTTATTTATTTATTTTTATAACCAGCCTGTATAAATAACCAGCCTTACTATAATAAAAGCATAGATACCAGCCAACACATCATCTGCCATAACACCCCATCCTTTCGGTAACTTTTCCAGTTGCTTTATACCCAGCGGTTTAAAAATATCGAACAATCTAAATAATACCAGTGCAACCAAAGCAAAAATTATGTTGTGCGGTGCATACAATAAAGCAATGGCCATTCCTGCCACCTCATCTATCACAACTTTGCTGCTATCCTTGCCCCATAAAGGATCCACCACAGTAGAACTCCAGGTACCAATTGCACATATTGTAAAGCTGATAATTAGCTGCCAGTATGAGTTAACATAACCCGGAGGCAAAAAAAACCAGCCTATACAAAAGGCAATTGCTGCTACTGTGCCACCACCCTTTTGTATAAAGCCTATTCCAAAAACGGATGCAATTGTAGTATGTAATTTCATTACATAGATTCTACCAGTTCCTGGTAGTAATCCAGTCCCAGGTGTGTTATTAAATCTTCACCCATCATATGGCGAAGTGTATTCTGCAATTTTATCAATTGTTTAAAAATATCATGCTCAGGAGGCAGCCCTTCTAGTGTTTGAGGTGATTTAAGATAAAAAGACAACCACTCCTGTATACCACTCATTTCTGCCCTCTTTGCCAGGTCCATAAATAATGCAAGATCCAATACGATAGGTGCTGCTAAGATAGAATCCCTGCAAAGGAAGTTTATCTTTATCTGCATGGGATAACCCAGCCAACCGAAAATATCTATATTATCCCAACTCTCTTTGTTGTCGCCACGTGGGGGATAATAGTTGATTCTTACTTTGTGATACATGTCACCATACAATTCCGGATTTAATTCCGGCTTAAAAATTTCATCCAATACGCTTAGTTTGGATACTTCTTTTGTTTTAAAATTTGCAGGATTGTCTAAAACATACCCATCTCGGTTGCCCAGAATATTGGTGGAAAACCAACCAGAAACACCCAATGCCCTTGCATGCAAACCCGGCGCTACTATTGTTTTCATCAATGTTTGACCTGTCTTGAAATCTTTACCACATATGGGTGTATGTGTTTCTTTGGCCAACTCAATTAATGCCGGAATATCGCAGGTAAGATTGGGGGCACCATTTGCAAATGGTACACCAATTTTTAATGCAGCGTAGGCATAAATCATACTTGGTGCAATCAGGTCATCATTATCCTTTAAGCCCTGTTCAAAACTTTTAATGTTGTTATGGACAGCTGTTTGTTCAATATATTTTTCTGTGCTGCCACACCAAACCATTACCAACCTGGTACAATTATTAACGAGTTTAAACTGCTCCATATCGGCAATCAATTCCATTGCAAGGTCGTATTTGGTAGCAGCCTTTTTTACGTTTACACCGTCCAGATTAGCCACATATGACTGATCAAATACGGCTTTCATTGGCTTAATGGATTCCAGTTCCTCTTTTACCGAATGAAGCAAGGGCAACTCAAGTACCTTGGCATTTAATGCAGCGTCATATACATTGTCTTCGTACAAATCCCAGCCGCCAAAAACAATATCATTCAGTTGCGCCAGTGGCACAAATTCGTTAATAGCGGGGTTGCGGTTTTCGGTTCGCTTGCCAATACGGATATTACCCATTTGCGTTAAAGAGCCTATTGGCTTAGCAATACCTTTTTTTACAGCTTCCACGCCTGCAATAAATGTGGTAGCAACTGCTCCTAAACCCGGAATAAGAATGCCAAGTTTTCCTTCTGCAGGTTGAATATGTTGTTTCATCGCTTTACTTTTTTTACAATTATTTATAAATTATTTTACAAAATTCAGTAACATTTTTATGATAACAGTTGACCTATGTTAATAAATTAGCAAACCAAATTTTTGATTTTGTTGGCTTTTTCTAATACAGCTACAACCATTTATTATCTATATACCAATCAATACACTCCTTTAACCCAAGTTCTAAATCGTAAACCGGTATATAACCAAGCTTGTTTTTTGCTTTGCTAATATTACAACTCCAGTTTACTGCTGCCAATTCATTTAATTTCTCTCTATTTACAGGGGAAACCTTGTTAAGAGATTTATTAATTTTTTCTACCCCAAATAATACCACTTTTAAAACTCCAATGGGAATATGTATCCTTACAGCTTTTTTATTCAAGCGTTTTTTTATAACGTTTCCAAAATCATATCTTCCATAATCATGCCCGTCGGTTACATTGTAGATGCCATTTGCCTGTTGCAAAAACAACGCTTTTACCGCAAGGGTTGCCACATCTTTTCCATGTACAAAACTTAGTTTTTGGGGAAACTTTCCAATATGAGCATCGAACCCCTTCTTTAAATAATTAGCAACAATAAACAAATCCTTTTCTCTTGGACCGTATATTGCTGTTGGTCTTAAAATGGTAAGCGGGAAGTTATAAGTACACAGTTTTTTTTCGGCATTTAATTTACTTCTGCCGTAAGCTGTAACAGGATTGGGCATCATACTTTCTTCGATTGCACCTTCTACCGTATTTAAAGGCCCGCCAGCAGCAAGACTACTGATAAATACAAATCTTTTAAGATGTTCCTGAATTTCGCTGGCTGCCAACGCAAGATTGCCAGAATAAATATTATTGACCAGGTCATATTCTGCCTCACTATTGGCTTTTGTAATACCTGTAGCGTGAATAATGTAGTTGTATTTTTTTTGCTTAAAATCTTCAGCTAATGTTATGGGATTTTCATACGCTAACTGAATGATTTTAATAGGCAAATCACTCAAATGGCTAATGTTACTCTTTGCTCTTACTGCAGCATATACATCGAGATTGGCTTGTAAAGCGGCGTTAATTAAATGAAAGCCTAAAAACCCACTGGCACCAGTAATTAATACGCTTTCTTTCATATTGCCTTTGTATAAATCCTGTACCGCTTATAAGGAGTAGCGTTCAACTTTTTCAGCCCATTATTCATCAATTCATTATTTTCCAATATCCAGGATGCTTCGCCTCCTGTAATATTTTTTGCAATACATTGTTCAATTATTTCAGCATAAAAACATGCTTCAATACCCAATTTCCTGTACTCAGGTTCTACACCCAATGCCAATACTCTTACATAATCAATTTTTCCTTTACCCAACAATAATTTAAAAATACCTGTTGGTAACAACCTGCCTCTTTTTATTTTTTTAAGTACCTGGTTAATATCCGGAATAGCCAGGGAAAAACCTATCACCTTTCCATCATGCTCTGCCAAGGAGCCAAAGTCTTTATCCAATATCATTTTTAAATCTTTGGCCAGGTATTTAAATTCCTTATCCGTCATGGGGACAAAGCCAGTGTTCTCTTGCCAGGCCCTGTTATACACACCCAAAATACTTTCTACTTCGTAATTAAAATTTTTAAGATTGATTCTTCTGATAGTTATACCCTTGTTCTGTAATCGCTTTATCAAAACATCTTTCAATTGAACCGTACGCTTATCAGTGGTTTTGGTGGGGAGGTGATAGGCCAATAGGTCAACACTTTTTGTAAACCCACAGGCCTCTAATAAATTCGCATAATAGGGCTTATTATACGTCATCATAGCAACTGGCGGAGAATCAAATCCATCTACTAATAAGCCACAGGCTTCATTGGTGGAATGATTAACTGGCCCCATCATAGTATTAAGTCCCTTTTCTAACAGCCAATTGCTAGCTTCGTTTAAAAGTGCACGGGCAATTTCGATATCATTAACAACATCAAAAAAACCAAAGAATCCATCTTTAGTATTTTTGAAAGCATTGTGATTGTTATTTTGAATTGCAGCAATGCGACCCTTAATTTCCTTACCATCGTAAGCCAAAAAAAGCTGAAGACTGGAATGTTCGTGAAAGGGATGTTTTCCCGGAGTTAATAAATCACGCTGGGCAATGTGCAATTCAGGAACGTAATTGGCGTCCCCCTCATACAAAGCATGTGGAAAATCAATAAAATCTGCCAACTCCTTTTTAGAAATAACCCTCTTTACCTGCATCATGCTTTGGCGGTATTTAAAAGTGGTATCTTCAGTTTGAAAGCAACTTTTTTAAGTTTATCAACTGCAAAATCTATTTGCTTAAGGGAGTGTGTAGCCATTAACGAAAAACGTATCATGGAAGAATCACTGCTTACAGCCGGAGAAACAATCGGGTTTACAAAAACACCTTCATCCATCAGCATTTTTGCCATCAGGAATGTTTTTTCATTGTCTCTTACGTATATAGGAATAATCGGCGATTCAGTAGGACCCACATCAAAACCAGCATCTTTAAAAGCCTCCAATGTATAATTGGTATTATCCCATAATTTTTCTAAACGTTCAGGCTCATCTTTCAGCACATTCAGCGCTGCTAGTGCACTTGCTGTTGCTGCCGGTGAAATACTTGCACTAAAAATAAGTGAACGTGCATGGTGCTTTAAATACTCAACCACATTTTTGTCTGCTGCAATAAAACCTCCGATAGATGCCAATGATTTGCTAAAAGTACCCATAATGAGATCTACCTTATGCGTAATGTTGTAATGAGCCGCAGTACCTTGTCCGGCAGGGCCAAATACACCCAAAGAATGTGCATCATCTACAAAAACAGTTGCATTATATTTTTTAGCAAGGTTGCTTATTTCATCTAGTTTGGCGATATCGCCTTCCATACTAAATACACCATCGGTAGCAATTAATTTAAAAGCATCGTATGGCACATTGGCTAATAATTTTTCCAGATGAGCCATATCAGAATGGCCGTATTTATAATTTTTTGAGAACGATAACCGGCTGCCATCGATAATACAGGCATGGTTCCATTCATCTAAAAAAAGATAATCACTTCTGCCTGCAAGGGCAGAGATAACGCCTAAATTTACCTGATAGCCCGTGCTGAAAACCAAGGCGGATTCTTTACCTACAAACTGGGCAAGTGCATCTTCCAGTTCCAGATGCAGATCGAGCGTTCCATTTAAAAATCTGGAACCAGCGCATCCGCTACCGTATTTATCTATAGCTTTTTTTGCAGCTTCTTTTACTTTTGGATGGTTGGTTAAGCCCAGGTAACTATTAGATCCAAACATTAATATACGTTTTGAATCGATTATTACTTCTGTGTCCTGGTCAGACTGCAATGGCCTGAAGAACGGATATATATCCGCTGCCTTTAAAAGATCTGCAGTTTTGAAAGCGTCGATTTTTTTCTTTAGTGCATTGTTGATCATCTTGCTAGTTGAATAATTTGGTAAATAAAATTAAATATAAATTAAAGTTACCAAATAGTTATTGTTGGTTTGGTCGATTATTAGGTTATTTGTTAAAATCTATTAACATTATCTGCACCTTCGCAGCACTTCATTCAATACATCCATACAGGTTTTAAGAGAAGTTTCCTCAATACCATGCGTTAAGACTTCATCCTGCCTAAGAAAAATTTCGTGCATTTTGTAGATAACCGTTTTACCATTTTCGGTTATTTCCAGCACATTTTTACGTCTGTCTCCAGCAACCTGAACTCTTTTTACATATCCCTTTTGCTCCAAAATATCAATAGAACGCAGTATAGCCGATTTGTTTTTGTCCATTAATTCAGCAATATCCTGCTGTATCACGTCTTTTCCTGCGCTTCTGGATATAAAGTACAAAACCGCCATTTGCTCAAAAGTTATCTCGTTGGTGATACCGGCAAATTTCAGGTTAATAGTTTTTAACAACAACTTTCCTGTGTGTACAATTTTAAAACCCAATGTGTCAGGTAGTTCTTTACAATTCATATATCAATAGTTGCGTAGTAAACTGTTGCAAAAATAACTACATTTGGCTAATGGCAATAGAAAAAAATTAAATTATTACCAAATTTTTACAAACGGTAAGTCATAAAAATTCCAATAACATAGTAATTGTAAGCTTGCAAATGAATCTTGTGCCTATAATTTTTGTGTTATTTGAACCCTGTCCAACGAGTGTTAATACCCATCTGACAACAAAAGATATTTATTTGAGGATGGTTTTATCTATGATATTTATGAAATACAAAAGCAAAGAAATTATCCGAATGAGCAAAAAAATCCCTGTAAAAAATATAATTTCTTACAGGGGCTGTCGCGTTAGCCTTTAAATATAACTGGCCGGATGTGCTATTTATTCAGCGAAATTATTTCAGTTTAGCCAATGCTTCTTTTATCCGGCTCCAGGCTTTTTCTATATTTTCCATATTATTGGCAAACGAGAAACGTACGCATTTAGGCTCGCCAAAAGCATCCCCCATTACTGAGGACACATGGGCTGTATTAAGCAGGTACATAGAAAAATCTGCAGAATTTTTAATAAGATTTTCACCATCCGATTTACCAAAATACGAGGATACATCCGGGAAAATATAAAAAGCACCATCAGGTTCAAAACATTTAAACCCGGGGATATCTTTAATTAATTCCATTACCCTTGCCCTTCTCCGGGTAAACTCTTTGGTCATTTCAAAGGAAGGAGTTAAATCGGTTGTTAATGCGGCTACCGCTGCTTTTTGTGCGATGGAACAGGTGGCGCTTGTGAATTGTCCCTGTAACTTTTCGCAGGCTTTGGCGATATCGACGTTGGATGCAATATATCCAAGACGCCATCCCGTCATAGCAAAACCCTTGCTTAGTCCGTTAACAAGAATGATCCTGTCTTTTATCTCATCAAACTGTGCAAGACTTTCATGCCTGCCAACAAAATTGATGTACTCATAAATTTCATCTGCAATAATATATACCTGCGGATATTTTACAAATACTGCCGCTAAAGCAGCTAATTCACTTTTTGAATAAACTGTACCTGATGGGTTGCAAGGAGAAGAAAATAAAAATATGGTAGTTTTAGGCGTGATAGCTGCTTCCAGTTCGGCTGGCGTAATTTTAAAACCACTTTCCAGCGTAGTATGTACCTCCACTACAGTAGCCCTGGCAATTTTTACCAGTTCAGAATAAGTTACCCAATATGGTGTAGGTATAATTACTTCATCCCCTTCGTCTGCCAATGCTAATATTGTATTGGCAAGGCTTTGCTTGGCGCCGGTGGATACCACAATATTTTCCGGTTTATAATCGAGGTTATTATCTCTTTTTAATTTGGTACAAACAGCTTCTCTTACATCAGCAAAGCCGGCAACGGGTGTATAGTGGCTCCAGTTATCATTTATAGCCTTGATGGCTGCATCTTTTATGTGCTGCGGTGTATCAAAATCCGGCTCACCCAAACTAAGGTCAATAACATCCACACCTTTGGCACGGAGTTCACGGCCAAGTTTGGCCATTTTTAAAGTTTCCGGTTCGGCAAAACGATCTAATAAAGACGACAATTGCATAGCTTATATTTTTGAAGTGCAAAAGTATAAGAAAACAACCATTTTGATTGTGTGATAAACAGGGATTTTAATAAATGTGTAGATTTTCTTTAAAACTATTTTCTTTTTGTTAGAAATACTTTAAGAAAATTCAATTCATACAATTGGAATAAGCAGGTAAATTGATTCCTGACCGTTCTACATTTCTATGAATCTATATGTCTATTAAAAGTATCCGGATTACACAATAAAAAATTAATTAAGCAACATCTTGAACTATTTGGTAGCTGAAATTTCGGTTTACGTCGCAATGTTTTGATTATAGATAATTATATAGTGCTGAATAAGTAATTTGGCAGGATGAATGACGAGTGGTACAAAAAAAAATGGATGGTTTTACTTTTGCATATTGCGGCATGGACTACCTTATTTTATCTGCCAACATTACTTAGACCTACTTTTAACCCAGGCGAGCAACCTCAGGAAATACCTCAGGATTCTACGATTAAATTTATCCTTTTTAGAATTAGTGATATTTTACTGATAGCTTTTTTTTACCTGAATGCCTTGTTATTGATTCCCCGTTTGCTGTATAAAAAAAAATACTTACTCTATTTTTTGTCTATTACAGGATGCCTGGTATTGTGGTTTTTTCAGAGCTGGTTTCTGATGAAAACTTTCACAGGGGTTGAACCGCATTATAGTGTGCGGAAGCATATATTATTCAGTATATTTATTTTCATTTTTATCCTTGCCTGTAGTATTGCTTACAGAACAATCAGAGATAAAATAGTGGCCGATAATCTTGCCAAAGAAAAAGAAAATGAGTTTCTAAAAACTGAATTAGCCTTGTTGCGTTCGCAGGTAAGCCCTCACTTTATGTTTAATGTGCTAAACAATATGGTTGCATTGGCCCGTAAACAGTCCGACCTGCTGGAACCTTCACTGATAAAGCTTTCATCGCTTATGCGCTATATGTTGTATGAAACGGATGAGGAAAAAGTAACCCTGGAAAAAGAGATCGATTACCTGCAAAATTATATCGATTTGCAGCAACAGCGATTTGGTAAAAAGGTAACGATTAATACAAATTTTAGCGAGACAGATAACAGCTATTTTATTGAACCAATGCTGTTGATACCCTTTGTGGAAAATGCCTTTAAACATGGTACCGGATTGATTGAGCATGCAATGATAAATATAAAATTAAGCACTGCCGATAACAAGCTTCAGTTCGTTGTTCAAAATAAATATAATCCCGATTCGAATGAAATAAAAGACAAAGCTTCCGGCATTGGCTTAACCAATGTGGGCAGAAGATTGGAATTATTGTACAAGGACAATCATGAGTTAAAAATTGATAAAACAAATAATTTCTTTACAGTAACACTTCAAATAAATCTAACCAAATGATCAATTGCATTGCCATAGATGACGAGCCGCTTGCATTGGAATTACTGGAAGACAATATCAGCAAACTGCCATTTCTACAATTGATTGGCAGCTATGATAATGCTATTGAGGCAATGAAAGGAATTCAGGGACAAAAGGTAGATTTAATATTTCTGGATATACAAATGCCTGGCCTAACCGGCTTACAGTTTATACAAAGCCTCACTATAAAGCCAATGTTTATTTTAATAACCGCCTATGAAAAATATGCGTTGGAAGGTTTTAACCTGGAAGTAACTGATTATTTAGTGAAGCCAGTTTCGCTTGAAAGATTTATAAAAGCCTGTAACAAAGCGAAAGAATTGTACGATTTAAAAAATACAGCTGCCATTCAAAATAGCAACAATCAGCCAGGCTATCTTTTTGTGAATGTTGAATACAGTTTGGTAAAAGTTACCATTAACGATATTGTTTTTATAGAAGGATTGAAAGACTATATTAAAATACATCTCAACAGTAGCCAAAAGCCCGTGGTAACCCGTATGCCGATGAAAACGATGGAAGAGCAATTACCTGGTGATAAATTTATCCGAATACACAAATCATACATCGTATCAGTTCCCTTTATTACCGCCATCCGCAAATCAAGCATCTTTTTAAACAGCATTGAACTTCCTGTAGGAGAAAATTACAGAGATGCTATTGCTGCCATTACCGGCAAATTATAGTGTTCATTTTGTTGGCTATCCCTTTCAGCTAACATACTTCTATCAACCATTTACATAGCTCATTTTCCGCTTATCCCCGGCACCCAAAAATCAGTTGCTGTTTCGTCGCAGGATAAGGTTGTTTTATCTCATTTACACCTGCTGCAACATTTCCCCGAAATAAATTTGTATTAAATAAAACAAAAAACAATGAAAAAGCTTTTAGCATTTATAACACTGGCATTTATAAGTTTAAACCTGTTGGCGCAAATGCCAGCTAACGTACAAGGCGGATTAGCAGGCAATCCCGGGCATCTTTATGGCAAATTAGTTGACCTTGATGGCAAGCCTGTTGCCGGAGCTTCGGTTTTACTAATGCAAAACAAATATGATTCAGCAAAAAAGAAAACAAAAGAATTGCTGCTAAAATCCATGGTTACAAAAGCAAACGGAGAATTTAATTTTGAAGAATTACCCGTCAGGGGAACCATTCATCTAAAGGTGAGCAGCAGCGGCCTTGTTGCTTATGATACTGCTATTTCGTTTTTACCAAATATGAATATGGCCGCTATGCCCAAAACCGCTTCAGCAGCAGCTCCTTCATTTGCCGCAGGATCAATGCCCTCATTTGATAAAGACCTGGGTAAAATTCAACTAAACGCAGATACAAAAGACCTGCAAAATGTAACCATAACAACATTTACACCCCCCATAAAATTAAATGCTGATAAAAAAGTTTTTAATGTAGAAAAAAACATCATGAGCGCTGGCGGCACAGGTATTGACGTTATGCGGAATGTGCCATCGGTAAACGTAGATATTGATGGTAATGTTACTTTGAGAAATGCTGCACCACAATTATTGGTGGATGGCAGACCAACCACCCTTACACTCGATCAGATACCCGCTGATGTAATTGAAACGGTGGAAGTAATCAGCAACCCATCTGCAAAATATGATGCATCCGGCGGCGGAGGAGGCATATTAAATATTGTATTAAAGAAAAATAAAAAAACTGGCTATAATGGAAATATAAGAGCAGGGGTAGATAAACGTGGCGCAGTAAATGGTGGAGCTGATTTTAGTTTGCGTCAAAATAAATTCAATTTTACTACAGCTTTAAATCTCAATCAAAATAAAGGTATCACAACAGGTACTACTGAACGTACCAATCTTTTAACAACTCCCCTTACAAACGTTAACCAAAGCACGTATAACCAAACAATTGGTGGTTTCCTTTTTGGTAAAATTGGTATCGATTATTTCATTTCAAACAAAACTACCTTATCTCTATCTGGTATTAAAGTTCATGGAGAATTTAACCCTCATGAAACAATTAACATCAACACAGACAGCTTTTACAATGCCGGAAAAATAAGTAACTCAAGTGAGCGGATAACTAGTGGCGCCAGGGAATTTAATGGACAGGGACTTGTATTTGGCATGAAACATTTGTTTAAAAAAGAAGGCCAAGAATTAACCATTGATGCCAATTATTTTGGTGGAAAAAGTCAAAATAATTCCCTTTATACTACCAATTATTTTAGTGGCACAACAAAGGATGTAGTAAACACCGCCTATGAAAAAGTAAATGGTAATGGCAGCGATAAAAACTTTGTTATTCAGACAGATTTTGTATTGCCATTCTTAAAGACCTATAAATTAGAAACAGGCCTAAGAGCCGCACTAAGAAGCAGGATAAACAATACTTATAATTACTATTTTGACGATGCAATCAACAATTATGTCATCATCCCTTCAGCATCCAGCAACTATAAAAACACCGATAATGTATATGCAGCTTATGCTACCTTAAGCAACAGCTATAAAAACTTTAGTTATAAGGCAGGCCTTAGGGCCGAAAGCTCCAAATACGATGGTACGTTGACCAATACTGGCGATCAATTTAAAAACAGTTACCCAATCAGTTTATTTCCATCTTTATTCTTAAGTCAAAAATTAAGCAGCACTCAGGAGCTACAGATTAGTGCAACAAGAAGAATAAACAGGCCCAACTTTTTCCAACTGATTCCCTATACAGATTATACAGACAAATTGAATGTCACCAGGGGAAACCCAGATTTAAAACCTGAATTTACAGAAGCTTTCGAGGTATCTTATTTAAAAACTTTTAAAAGCAAGAATAGCCTGCTTGGCTCCGTTTATTACAAAACAAGCAGCAATTTAATTACCCGGTACATGACGCAGGAATTAAATGCTACCACCGGCAACAATGATATCATTAACACTTACATCAATGCAAACTCAAGTTATGCAACTGGTGCAGAAATCACTTCTGTAAATTACCTGGCAAAATGGTGGGATATCAGCACCAACATCAATGTCTACAACTCTAAAGTAAATACAACCAATATTAGCAGCAGCGTTCAGCAAGATGCCTTGTGGAGCATGTTTGGAAAGTTCAATAGTAATTTTAAACTGCCTGCTAATTTTGCAGTACAGCTTACTGCTACTTATCAATCAAAAACCAATTTACCCGTAAATAATAACCAGGGTATGATGGGCCCACCAATGATGTCGAGCCAAAGTGCTTCTCAGGGATATATTAAACCAAGTTGGGGAATGGATTTAGCCGTTAAAAAAAGTTTCCTCAAAAACAATGCAGCTTCGGTTTCATTTAACATCAGTGATATTTTTAGAACAAGAATTAACAGTCAATATTCTTACAGTACTTATTTTTTACAGGATTACAACCGTCAAAGAGATCCTCAAATGTTCCGACTCAATCTGTCTTACCGTTTTGGAAAAATTGACGCCTCTATTTTTAAAAGAAAAAGTATGAAAGGAGAACAAAACGCATCTGAGAGTATCAGCAATTAATTCCATACTACTATCTCTAAATGAAAACGCCTTTGAAAGGGCGTTTTTTTATTTTAAGAACTTTCGTAAGCAAATTCTTGTTATTGTTGCATTATGCAGGTTACACTTACAATCATACGCTATCCCAAACACAGGGCGGTTGTTGCTTTATTTGCCATGGCCATTCATCGTTTACCACTATGGCTCAATAAAAATATCAGTTTTTTTAAACTAATGGGTTGTGGCAAAAACGGCACATTTGATAAAACCCCCGACTGGCAGCAATGGGGCATTCTGGCAATCAACGATAATTCAACAGCAACAAATACTACGGATACCAACATACTGATGAAGGATCTGTATGGCAACTTCATAAGCAAATGGATACAATTTTTTAATTGCGAAACATGGACCATATTTTTACAACCCATCGAGGGTCATGGTAAGTGGGATGGCAAAGAACCTTTTGGCATTTTACCAAAACAAACGGAGAACGACGGACTAATAGCTGTATTAACAAGGGCAACCATCCGGCTTTCTAAATTGCAGGCCTTTTGGAAAAATGTAGGCAGCGTTGCCAACCAAATGACAGGTTCCAAAGGATTTGTTACCTCCATTGGCATTGGTGAAATGCCTTACATAAAGCAGGCAACTTTCAGCATTTGGCGTAGCAAAGAGGATATGAAAAACTTTGCTTATCAATTAAAAGAACACCAGGAAGTGATCAAAAAAACGAGAAAGGAAAAATGGTACAGCGAGGATATGTTTATGCGGTTTAAACTACTAAAAACCGTAGGCACCATTAAAGGTTACAACCCTTTGGAGGGAATTCTATAGCTTTACCGGATAAAAAATTACTACTAATTGTATACTAACCTTGCTTACAGAGATACCGGTTGCCTGCCAGGTTTTCCCCGTTCTCGTTAGTTAAGCTGCTAACTCTTTATATGAAAAATATTAAGTTAATAGAAGTACCCAGCGAAATTGGTGCAGGCACCCGTGGCGCAAGTTTAGGCGTTGATGCCATTAAAATTGCTGCGCTGGATTTCATGAGTAATTTCTTTGTACACTTTCCATCAGAAAAAATTGAAGTAGAAAATAAACTGCTGTTTGAACCCATTCAATCGCCCTATGCCAAAAGGATA
>JBBQEA010000089.1:0-18686 GCA_038320245.1 Chitinophagales bacterium
GGTTCAACAGCATTTTGTTGTAGCATGTAAAATCAGTTTTCTGAAGTTGCAAAATAGTGCAAAGAAAGCTTAGTACCGGTTTACGGAGGTATGCCGACCTTACAATCTCCTGCCGTATGCGAGGCAGACTGTAGTATTTCATGATCACCACCTGATCGTTCCAGCTACCATAGTTAAATACTTTTTCCATTACAAATAAAGAAGATTCTTCAAAATCTAATTCATCAAATGAAATATCCCAAAGAGCCTTTTTTGAAATGGACGGTTTTAACATAATTGTTGCTATATCAGTAAAGATAGTCATTCCCGTTTGTGTGCCCCATCAGGCGCAGGACTCCGTCCTGTGTCTTTCCTGTTACTACTGCCGATTCCCCGTAATTACCACGTGCTAATTTTTTATGTTCAACCATTTATAGCAACCTTTTTACCAGTAGCAGCAGCCTCATAAATGGCTTGTAAAATCCTTACGTCTTTTAGTCCTTCTTCGCCCGTGATATGATCCGGCAATAGTTTGTTTTCCAATAACACTTTTGCAATGGCATCGCATTGAGTGGCTTGCTGGTTGATGGTTGGAAAATTCAACTCTCCGTTGGTTGTTCGTCCTCTAAATGGACCATAACTTATGGCAGGGCTTAGTTCAAAAAAACCTTCATCTGCGGAAGCAAAAAAACGATCCACACTGCAGTTATAAGAGCTGGTGGAAGTGCATACAGTGCCGCCCGGAAATACCAATTGCCAGGTAATAGATTCCTCCACTTCTGTAAATAATTGAGGATTGGTAACCGGGCCAAATTGTGCTGTTACAGTAACAGGTTCTTCACCAGTAACATAACGGCTGCATTGTACACAATATATGCCGAGATTCATCAAAGGGCCTCCCCCTGCTAAGGCTTTATTTAAGTGCCAGTCTCCAACGGTTCCACTTTTATACCCGAGCGATGTTTCAATTAAACGTACTTGCCCAAAAACTTTTTCCTGTCCAAGTCTCTTGATCTCCATGTTGTATGGTTCGTAATGTAATCTGTATCCAACTGCCAATTGCACCCCCGCATTTTTACAGGCAGCAATCATTTCCTCGCAATCAGTTGCTGTAATGGCCATCGGCTTTTCTACAATAACATGTTTGCCAGCCTTAGCAGCCCGGATGGTATATTCCTTGTGCATTCCATTGGGCAATACTACATACACTAAATCGATGTCTTTATTATTGATAATCTCATCAAAATTCTGGTAGTTGTAAATATTTTTTTCGGGGATATTATATTGCTTTCTCCAGCTAACTGCTTTGGATGGCGTGCCGGTTACAATACCCGCAAGCCGGCAATATTTGGAAACCGCCAACCCTTCGGCCAGGTAACCGGCATATCGCCCAAGACCACACAATGCAATATTCAATTTTTTACCATCATACCCGGAAGTATCTACTTTGGAAATATTAACAACGAATGGAAGTGCAGCTGCTACAGCAGATACGCCGGCAGCCAAACCAACATTTTGCAAAAATAAACGACGGGAAAAATTACTCATAAAAAATATTTTATTCCTAAAAATACTGCAAATGGCATTGTATTGGTAATGAATTTGCAGTTAGTTAAAAGCGTCGTCATTATTTAGCAGGAAGATTAATTGTTGTAATTGATTTTTTGAGACATGCAGCTTTTTCCAGATTTTTGTCAACAGTTCATCCGGAAAGAAATGATTAATTTTATGACTTAAATAAAATCAGTATCAAAGCAAAACTGTTTGTAAATACATTTTATGTACAAAAAAATAATCACCAGCTAGCTGAATATTAACCTATGGCACTTAAAAAATTAGTATGTATGCTGCTGATACTTTCTTCAGCTGCAACACAAGCGCAGGACAGCAGCTTTAAAGCCAAGCATGCTGCAATATTGTTTCCTTATCCTATGTATGCCGAAAAATGGCGCTCCTCTATTGGCTTCACTTTATTTACCACACCGGAAGATATTACTGAAGAACTGAGAATAAGAGTGCCTTGCGGAGATTACCATGTAATGCGAAGGATTAATGATCAATTTAGCATTGATGGAAGACTGATGTTTCAGGTTTTGCAAAACCATTTGTCTGCCGGTATTCGCTGGGGAATACCATTGGGAAAAGATGTTTATTTCAATATAGGAGATGATATGGGCTATTGGTTCGGTTTCTTACCAGTTGGCGGATTTGATAGCAGGGCATCCGGCTGGTTTAATTATCCTAATATGAGTGTAGGATACAAAACCAAAAAAAATCTGCTGATAACATTCAAGGCACAGGCTTCCGTTAATTTATCGTACAAATCTGCGAATGGAGAAAGTAAATTCTCCTCTAATAAAAGTTATTACAACGGAGAAACATTTACCATTGCGCTTGAACAGCCATTTTACAACAGGAAGCATTTGACACTAGCCCTTTCTGCCATTAACAATTATTTTTATTGGCAAACCTGGGCCTTGTTTTATAAAACTGACCGTAAGATTTTTTATCCCCAAATTACAGTTGGATTTATTTTGTAAAGAAGTGAGCTGAGTAGTGAACATAAAATTAAACGAATGAAAAAATGGATTTGGATAGGGCTGATAACCTTGGTAGTAGCAGGTTGTAAAAATGAATACAAGGTGGTAATGCCGGATGCTACGGGATGGAATTTATTTAATTCCCCGGGCGCTTTGCCATTGGCATTTGCCTCACGCAATGCAATGGAAGGCGTTTATACCATATCTAACGGAAGTGATATTTTTGGTGAACTTTCTGCTATTAAATGGAGCTATATAATAAAGAATGCTGACACGGTATTTCATGTGTCGGGTTTCTTTGGAAAAGACATTGCCTATTTTATTGGTACCGGTAAAAAACTAAATGGTTCTATCTTAATAAATGGCTATTGGCGCAAAATGGTAAATACCGAAACAGGCCTTATCAGGTTAACCATCAGCGCTGAAAATGGTGCCGGTATTTTGCTGGGGGCCAATCCAATTGCAACGCCCGGCAGTATTACCATTGATGGTTTTTTTGGTAATCAACAGCAGGAACCTGTAATACCAATAACTTTTAAATATGCCCGTAAATTAAACAACAGCCCCTCTCCTTTCCGCATATTGGCGCACCGTTCCGGGGGTCGTACGTCAGATTTATTATCTGTATCTGAAAACTCTGTAGAGATGATTTTAAAAACGCCGGAGTTTGGATCAACCGGAATTGAAATTGATGTAAGACTTACCAAAGACGGCATCCCTATTTTATACCACGATAATACCATCAACCTGCGGACAACCCAAAAAAGCGGTCTCTTAGGTCCGGTTGAAAATTATACATTCGAGCAATTGTCCACTTTTGTAAGGCTGATACATGGCGAAAAAATCCCGAAGTTGACTGATGCATTGGAAACGGTGGTTTACCAAACCGGTTTGTCCTTTGTTTGGTTGGATACTAAATATATCGGCTCACTTGATATTGTTCGTGCGATACAAAAAGACTTTTTACAAAAGGCACAGGCCGCAGGAAGAACGCTACAAATTGTGATAGGGCTACCAGGCGATATACAATTTCAAAAATTTTTAGCATTACCCGATTACACTTCAGCTCCTGCTCTTTGTGAACTTAGCCTGGATGATCTAGAAAAATCTAATGCTATAATATGGGCGCCCCGATTTACACAGGGTACCCAAAATGAGAATGTAGCCCTGGTACATCAGCAGGGAAAACAAGCATTTGTTTGGACACTGGATGTACCGGAATTTATTACCAATTTTATCAATGAAGGACATTTTGACGGCATATTAACCAATTTCCCCTCATGCGTAGCTTATAACTATTATGTACATTAACAAAACTATATTTCCTTCATGTATTGCTGTTTTGATATTTGCCTGCAGCAATTTATCAGCACAGGTTTCTGATAACCCCAATCCGCCGGGAATTGCAAAAAAACATTCACTTGTATTGAACATTGGAGGAGGCTTTTCCAACTACCTGTCACCTTTAAATTTTAAGGCTACGGGTATTGAGAAAGATTTTGTAACAAGCGGGCCTGCAGCAACTATACGGGTACTTTGGCAACCACAATACCGCCTTAGGATAGGGCTAGAGTCGGGCTTTTGTAACTTTTATTCCTACAAATTGGTGAATGGAAATAAGAAGGGAAAGGTGAGCATTAGTGCCATCCCGGTTATGGTTGTATGGTCCATGGCTATAACCAGGAGATTGGATATTTTTGCTGGGTTCGGCACCTACCTGTTAACCAGTAAATTGGATTACGCCGGAAAGGTAAGTTCCAAAGTAAATAGCTTAGGCACGAGTGTTGCTCTGGCATATAAGATTCCATTGTCGAAGACAACCGCTATTGCTGCAGAAGCTAAATGGATGAACGCCTTTCAGACAAAAGATGATGTGGTGAGTGCAGAGCTAAAAATGATATGGAAATTTTACCAATGGGATGGAAGAAAGGGGAAATGATTGAGTTGAATTGCATTTGCCGGGAGAAACAGTTAGCCGGTTACCTTTATAGTTTAGCTGATTCGAATAAATCAGCTTTTACATAGAAAGATTTCTGTCTCAATCATCAAGTATCTTACAATCAAATTAAAATAAAATAAACAGATGAAAAAACGCTTGCCCCTCCTTAGTCTGTTGTTTTTTACAGCACATTTTACCAATGCCCAATCAAATAATAGCAACGCCGCAAATAGCAAAGACAATAACATCATTTTTGTAAGTGACACGCAAAAGCCAATGATGGTTGAAAAATTAGTGCTGAAGCCAAACCAAAATACAAAGGCTACTTCACTTGAATTCAGCGAAATTCTTCAAAGAAAACCTGGGTATTTATATATGTTAGGCGATGTGGTTGCATTGAGTGCAAGCAATCGTCAATGGAAAACAGTAGACAAATTTTTGGATAGCTGTCGTAAACAAGGCAGTACGGTTTGTGCTGTTTTGGGCAATCATGAAGTGATGCTGAATAAAAGAAAAGGTGAGGCGAATTTTAATAAACGATTCCCGATGAATGTTAATACCGGGTATGTTTCAGTAGCAGATTCTGTAGCTGTTGTATTGCTTAATTCCAATTTTAAGGTACTTAGTACCCAGGAAAAAGAAAAGCAGCAGGCATGGTATGAGGCAACCTTAAAAAGCCTTGATGCTGTAGATTCCATCAAAGCTGTAATTGTTGCCTGTCATCATTCTCCTTATTCTAACAGTAAAATAGTGAGATGCTCAGAAAATGTACAAAACAATTTTGTTCCGGCATATATTCAATCCAAAAAAGCACAATTGTTTATTTCCGGTCATGCCCATGCTTTTGAACATTTTTATAAGCAGGGAAAAGATTTTTTAGTAATTGGCGGAGGTGGTGGAATACACCAGCCGCTGAATGCATCTTCAACAGCCATACCGGATGAAGCTGCTGATTACAAACCTATGTTTCATTATCTTTCTGTAAAAAGAATGGATACTAAACTTTCGGTTACCTCCCATTTTTTAAAATCAGATTTTGCCGGTTTTGATATCGGTAAACAGTTTACTACCAACAGCCGTGCTGATTTGGTGATAAGTACTGTCACTAAATGAAATACCAATAATTAAGGTATCATAAAACTTATTCCAGTATTATCGAACTTGGGACCGCAACAAGATTTTATTGCATCATTACTTTTTAAATAACTTCAATAACCTGGGGAGTTTATTGTTCTTTAGTCCCACATATTTTTCTGTTACAGCCCCAAAACTGCTATAAAAAAATGCCAGACTGCTGATGTCGCTCCCTTCAAAATCCAGCAATAGATCCTGACCGGCATGCGCTTCAATAAACGCTGCAATAAGGGCGTGGGAAGCGCCTAGCGTTTTACCGTTGGGATGGTTTGCTGCAAGTATATAATAGGCTCTTTTGTGTGAAAAGAAAAACACACAGCTTGCTACCAATTGCTTTTGTGCCGTGTAAACAGCATAGGTAGTAGCCTGCTGATTTTGATGGTAATGATGATACAATTTTTCGAATCTTTCATAATCTTCATTGCTTACTAAAGAATAGCTCGTTGATTGTTCTTCAGCCAATTCAATCACTTTATCAACAGGAATATTTTTTTGAACCAGCAACTGTAATTTTTTTGCTTTAACAATATTGCGTTTTATATTATTTCGAAATCCTTGAAATAAATGCTGGTAACTATTTTGCAAAGGCAATACATAATTCGCCCGTTCGTACAATTTAAATAAGGGTAATTCAAAATAGTTGCCCGCATTAAGATAGATATCCCAATATTTAAAAATTGCCGGTATGGATTGCAAAAAATCATTTAACAAGGTGGCTGAAATATTATTACCAAATACGCCAAGGCTAGCTGTGAAAAATGGCTGATACAAATAACGGATGCCATATTTTTTACGCCAGGTTAACGGCATCACAGCCTCGTACTCGTTTAGTACCAACGCATCCCAGGTGCCAGCCATGGTATCAAGATAAATACTGTATCCGTAGATTAAACCATTGTCGGCATTGGTTATACAATCATCCCATTTTTGCCGGTTAATTTGCTGGTATGTAAGATATTGAATGGCCAAGGTTACAATGCAAGTTGAGGTATGAGTTTTTTCAACTGAAAATTTTGGATATCAATGCTAAACGATATGGTTTTTAAAAACCTTTTTTCTGTAATGGTTGATTTGTAATAATCACTATACACTTTGCTGTAGAAAATAGGTACGTAAACATTAACCAAATTTTTAAACAAGGATACCTGTAAACCTGCGTCGTATAAAAATTTACTTTGTTTAGCATTTTCATTCCAGGCTTCCGCATAGGTACCAATATCTACAAAAAACTTCAGCGGTATTTCAAATGGTAAAATAGCCAATGGATTAATTGACTTAGGAATGCTGCTCGTGAAGTTGGCAGCAACCAGCCAATTATCAGTTTTACCAATTTTGTTGCCCAGCAAATCTGTCCCTACTTTAAAGAATCCATCCCGCTGCATTATTTGCTGCGAAGCAAAGCCATCAAATTTATTGCGGCCTGCAAAATAATTTGCATAAGTATAATCTTCAAAACCCCGGGGCCCGGTAAGATTGAGTTGATAAGGATCTGTTTCGTACTGTTTGATGTAAGTCTTTTGGCCCAGGTAAAAAAACTTACCTGCAAACAGTCTTACTTCCAGCCCGCCTGCTTTGGCGTAATTAAAAAAGTAATTTCCGGTAAAGGCAAGTCTTGCAAAGTTGCGGCCTTGCTCAGCCAGCAACTCACCCCTGTAGGGATACAGCACCCGGCTATTTTCCGTCACAAATTTAAGCTGGTTTACATACCTGTTACTAGTTGGATAAGTGATGATATCGGCCTGGTTAATAGTGTCTCTTGCAAACTGATAATTTTGCTCGCTGATAAAAAATGTTTTCCATTGCAGGTATTTTACCACATGGCTTAAGGGGTGGGTATTGGCAAAAATTATTTTTATGGATGGAACAATTTTACTAAACTTTAAAGGCGTTTTTGTACCATTTGAATCAATAAATTCGTCTCTGCTGAATTTGGCACCGGCCAGAGAAAATATCACTTGCTCCCCATTTGTGCCCGGCATCCAGGTATAACTTACCCTTGCCAATCCATTTAATTTTTTTGATCCTGTTGCATACAATGGTGCCAGCAAAAACTGAAATTTTTCTGCAGGCAATGTATAGTTGTGTACAACCGCACCCAGCATTAATCTATCGTACAGGTTATTGCCAATGGCTGGCGACACAAAAATATATTTGTATTTGTCGGTGTCTTTTAAACTAAAAAAAGAAGCCAGTTTTAGTTCTCTCTTTTCTGTTGTATTGGTAAGATTCCCTTTTTTTGACAGCAGTGCAAAAACAGCATCTACGTTTTTTCCACTCACTTTTTCTATCACTGCTTTAAAATCTTCCGGGTAAGGATGTTTAAATTTCCAGCTGTTGTAGTAAGTGTGCATACAACTGTCAAACAACGATCTGCCAAGGGTTTGCTCCAGTAGTTTCATCCATCTGCTTGCTTTGTGGTACACTGATGGATCATAATTATATCCGGCAAGTTTATCGGAAGTTGTTTCAATAGGTTGGTCTTTTTGCAGCGCAATAATGTGCTGCATTGTAAAAATATTAAGATTGGAAGGCATGCGATTGGCAATAAATGAATTGCCTGTTTCCTTCCTTACATTGATATCTTTTTCGCCGTTCCAATAGCGGGTATCATAATAGGTATTCATGCCTTCATCCATCCAGGCATGATCCCTTTCGTTGCTCGCCAATATTCCGTAAAACCAGTTATGCCCTACTTCATGTTCAATCAATTCTTCTAACTCCAATTCGTTGTTTACACCCGAAATTAATGTGATGGTAGGATATTCCATACCGCCTGTGTAGGTTACATTTCCTTCTGCAGCAGCAACTACATCATAGGGATATTCACCCAGCCGATCACTTCTGGTTAGCACAGCTTTTTTAATATACTTCACGGCATTTTTCCAGTAGCCATTATCCTTATCGCCGGTTACATTAAAGGCATTTACTTTTATTACCCTGCCAGATGGGAGTGCAAGGGTATCTGTCGTTACTTTAAAACGTTTATCAGCAAACCATGCAAAGTCGTGCACATTTTGTTGGCTGTACGTCACTGTTTTTAAATTGCCGGCAGATGGTATTTCTTCTTCTTCCTCAACAGTTTTTTGGGGATGAAAAATATCTTTTTTTGCTGGCTTTTTAGGTGCTGATTTTATTGGAACTGTTTTCCCATTGGGGGACGTTGTTTTTTCATTTATCAAATTGCCCGTAGCAGCCACCACATAATTTGCAGGCAGTGTAATTTGAACGGTGTAATTTCCAAATTCACTGTAAAACTCACCCTGGTTAAGATAAGGCATGGGATGCCAGCCTTTACGATCGTACATGGCTGGCTTGGGATACCACTGGGTTGCCTGGTAAGATTGTCCGTTGTGTCCGCCTCTGGAAAAATTAAATGGCAACTTTTCATGAAAGGGAGTTTGTATGGTACAGTTGGTACCCGGAGCAAGCGGTGTTGATAAAATAATCTTGATTATATCCTGATGCTGCGGATGATTTTCCATCTGTACCACTGAGCCATTTACTTTAAAATTTAACCGGTTAATATAACCCCGTTGTTCATTGTTACTAAAATAAAAATCTGTACTTCCGTTTTGTAAAGTTTGATCACTGAGTGCCGTAAGGTCATTTTTATAGGCGTTGGGCCAAAGATGTATCCAGATGAAACGCAGCGTATCCGGGGAATTATTAAAGTAATTCATCAACACAGTACCATCGAGCGTATTATCTGCATCATTTAAAGAAACAGTAATGGTATAATCAACCTGCTGCTGCCAATAAGTTTGCTGGGCTGCTGCAATGATGTAATAAGTACTAAAAAAAACTAGCAATAATAATTTCCGCATCATCGGTGTTTTAATCAAATATAACCAATATACAATTATACTTTTTCCGGAGTTAAAATGCATTGTAAGTCTTTTCATTTCGTATCTACATCTTAACAAAAAAAAATCTTTACAATTGAGTTAACCGAACGCTCAGTTCAATGAACCGTGTTATGCTACAGCCGGGTATCTGCATTATATTTTGTGCAAAAAACTTGCTTCCTCCTACTTTCCCTTGCCTTTAAAAATGGTTGATAGTGTATGTAACATGATACGGATATCAAGTAGCAGCGATGTATTTTCTATGTACATTAAATCGTAGGGCATGCGAAGAATCATTTCTGTTACTGAAGAAGCGTATCCAAATTTAACCATGCCCCAACTTGTAAGTCCGGGCTTAACTTTAAAAACATAATTGTATTCCGGGTGTTGCAAAACTATCTGATCTACATAAAATTTTCTTTCGGGTCTTGGCCCTACAAGACTCATTTCTCCGATAATAATATTCCACAATTGCGGTAGTTCATCCAACCGCCATTTACGCATGGTTTTACCCCAATTGGTAATCCGCTGGTCATCGTCGGAACTTAGCATGGGACCAGTAGATTCAGCATTTGAAACCATGCTTCTAAACTTATAAATAATAAATGGCTTACCCTTATACCCTACCCGTTCCTGTAAAAAAAATACGGATCCTTTAGAAGATAATTTTGTTCGGATTGCGGCGTATAAAAACAGGGGAAACAACAATATAATACCTGCTATAGAAATTACCAGGTCAATAAATCGCTTCATATTTTTTTGCCAGGAGGGCAGTAATCCGCTATGGACATCAATTAAGGGTACGCCCATTAAACTACTTGTTTGCACAGCGCCACTAATAATATCTACATCATCCGGCGTTATTTTGATGTTTACATCCTTGTCACTTAGCAGTTGCAATATTTTGGTGAGTAAGCCCCTGTCGTTTTTTTCAATTGTAATAATTACCTCTTCTATTTGCTGTAGTTTAATTATTTCATCCAGCATTGAAAGGTCATTGTACCTGCTAATAGTATCAGGTAATTTTACGCCATTGTTGCCATTGATATTTAAAAAGCTATTGATGTAGTAGCCGGTGTTTTCATTATTTTTTCTGAATAACTGAAAAAAATTGCTGGCGTTTTTACCAGACCCTATTAGCAATACATTAAAGCGCACACTACCTTTTGATAATTGCTTTTGGGTGAGTTTCCAGTAAAACAACCTTATAACCACGGTTACCACAAAGACCGGTACCAATAAACTAAAAAACTCTTTGTAATAGAGTGTATTATTCGACTGGGGATTTTTTAAAAGAAAAAAGAACAATAATACCAAACAGCCAATTAAACTTATTATAAACGTTCGTAGAATCTCGGTGATTGCAGACTTTTGGTAAACCGATTCGTAGGCACCACTCAGCAAGTGAAGACTGAGCCAGCCCAACACATACAAAAATGCTCCCAGGTAAAAACCTGAGGGTACTGAAAAGGAGTAATGGTAAATATCTGTGCGTATATAATAAAATAAAACCCAGGTAAACAAAGCGCCCACAATATCTGCTGCAATAAGCCAACTTATATGTACACGGGGTTGTTTCAAAATAACAGCAATTGAAATTGGTAAAGTTTAAATAAAGAATTAATTAATGTACAATTGCACTGGCAATTTTTTCAAGAATCTGGTGGGCAACATCCATTGCCCTAAAGCCATCCATAACCGTTACAGCAGTTTCAGTATTATTGGTGATGGCAGTTTTAAAAGCCTCTAATTCCAACTTAATTGCATTGCCATCTGCCACTATCGGGTTGGCGATTGCAATTGTTTTTTTACCATTATTGGTTTCGATGTCGAATGTAAAAACGTTTTTATCTTCAGGGGAGTTGAGTTTGATGACCTCTGTTTTCTTTTCTAAAAAATCAATACCAATGTAGGCATCCTTTTGAAAGAGCCTCATTTTGCGCATCTTTTTCATAGAGATGCGGCTGCTGGTAAGGTTCACCACACAGCTGTTGTCAAACTCTATGCGAACGTTGGCAATGTCCGGCGTATCGCTCATTACTGCTACGCCATTTGCTGAAATATTTTTTACATTGCTCTTAACCAGGTTGAGGATAATATCAATGTCATGTATCATCAAATCTAGTATCACACTTACATCTGTGCCTCTTGGGTTAAACTGTGCCAGCCGATGCACTTCAATAAACATCGGCTCCAGCTTCATATTTTTTATGGCTAAAAAAGCAGGATTAAATCTTTCTACATGACCTACCTGGAATTTGATATTGGCTTCCTTTGCAAGTTTAACCAATTCTCTTGCCTCATCCATTGTATTGGCCAATGGCTTTTCTACAAAAACGTGCTTACCTTTTGTAATGGCAAGCTTGCACAATTCAAAATGAAAAATTGTAGGCGCAATGATATCAACTGCATCACATGCATCCAATAAAGCATCCACCGAGGCAAATCTTTCTATTTGATATTTGTCAATAACTGCTTGTGCAATTTCATCATTGGGATCGTAAAAACCGGCAATGACCGCACCTTCAATCTCTTTCCAGTTGTTTAAATGGAATTTCCCCAGATGACCTACCCCCAAAACACCCACTCTTAGCATAGCAAAATAGTTTGTTCAAAGATACAATGCAAGCATTACAGAAACCTATGCCGTGGTAAAGATTGTGTATAATATTATGATGCTGTAGCTTTTATGGTTGTTTGATAAACTTATTGGCGTTAAATTTTTATTGTTTCGGATAATGGCTGCTTTTTCGGCCGTTGGTGGAAACACCAGACGGCGGCCTCTTGTATAGCTTGATCACTTTAATTTCATTGCTGAAACACCAACGAAAGCAAGAGAGTCATGCGCCTATATGGATTGCACTTCGGTCTAACACCACCAACGGCGGAGACTTATTAATTTAGACCGCTTTTTTATAAATGGCCATCCACACGTATATCTGCAGCAACTAGTGTAAAAAGCAATAAAATAGAGGTGCCTATTATATAAATTTGGGCATATTTTCGCTGCCGCAGCATCTTTGCTTCCCTCTTCTCAAAATCCTCAAATATTTCCCTATACCTAGAACCATAGTATAAAGTAAAATAACTTATGGCCGCTAAAAGTACTAAAGGGATATAAGGATAATATTTTTCTAAATGAAGATTAAAATTAAAGATGCCTTCTACAAAATAAATTAGACAAAAAATATTTGTACCAATTAGCAATACTGGAGCAATAAAAGAAAACATCAACGGGGTCTTTATCTCTTTTTTTATACCAGGCGTATATAAAATAATTTAAAAAATAAAATGCTTTCATCATTCTTGTTTTATTCATTTCCAAAAATCCAATCCATAATATTGTCATAATGCTTTGCCCCAAAAAATAAACACCGCTAATTATCCAGCCACCTACTGGAATAAATCCTACACTGCCCATTATTAAATCTAACCCGCCTTTGCCAATTAATTTCTTCTCACCATCTTTTATATCAGTATAAGTGCCAAACATTCCAACAGCCCCTAAAACTAAGCCTCTCCGCCCTTGTTGGTCCTCCCATTACGCCTCAAGTTACTTAACTGCCTCGTGAGCCGCCGTTGTGTCTTTTGACCAACGACAGAAGGTAGCACCGCTGGGTTATTGTGGCCAAAAAAGTTGATAGGTCCCATCGCACTAATATAATGCTTTAATAACAACATCCTTTTATACTTCCTTACATCTTCCTAAAAGCGTGGCGTCGGCTGTTGGTCAAAAGACGCAACAGCGGCTTACGGGGATAGCATCGCTTTTCATAATCAAAACTGGAATACCAACAAGGGTAAAAAGTATTTATAAATTATCAAATTGGAGAGTGTAATTTTCCTTATCCATCTTTTTATTGTATACATTTTCCTTTTTGACTAATTTTACCCCGTAAACATAAATAATTTATTCATATACTAACCGTAGGTAAAAATATTAAAAAGATTAACTGGCAAAAACGGTTTAATGCAAAAAGAAGTCGCCTCGGTGGCTGATATGCAAGCTTCCAACTACTGTAAAATAGCAAGTTGACGAAGTGATGTTTATGTAGAAGCATTGAATAAAACATCCAATTTTACGGTATGACAGTAGATGATATTATCCATTTTGAAAATGCCAAATCTTCGGCACCTGTAAAAGTGGAAGACAAAACAGCTAATGAAAAAGTACTGTTAATTTCTTAATTAGATGAGGGACTTAAAACGGGTATCTATCGTATGATTTATGAAATGTTGACGAAAATAAATTTCTAACTTCCTTTGAACAAAATATTCAAACAGCAAACAAATAAAAAATGAGAGTTTTATTAGACATAAAAGACAACAAGGCGAAGCACTTAATGGAAGTGCTCAAAGGCTTGTCATACGTAAAAACTAAAACAATTTCCAACGAAAAAGCTTTGCTGATGGAAGAGATAAAAGAAGCCGTTGAAAACCTTACATCGGTGCGTCAAGGAAAATTAAAGGCTCGTCCTGCAAAAGATTTATTGAATGAGTTATGATGTACTTACAATACCGCCTTTTGATAAGCAACTCAAACGACTGGCTAAAAAATATCCTTCGCTTAAAAATGAATTTGCAGAACTGTTGGAAAGTTTAGAGCAAGAACCCGAACAAGGAACTAATCTTGGCAATAACTGCTACAAAATACGTATTGCCATTGCTTCCAAAGGTAAAGGCAAATCTGGCGGTGGAAGAGTAATTACCAATTTTGTTATTGCCGAAGAAACAGTTTTCCTTATCTCCATTTACGATAAATCTGAAAAAGAAAACCTAACAGATAAAGAACTGGATGAACTCCTAAAATATGTGCCTGAATAACAAAGCCACCGTTTAGGTGGCTTTGTTATTATACTTTCTCTTTAACTATTTTAATTTAATTACAAACAATAAAGGCCAATACTTTACGCCAACGTTTTCCTTACTTATATTTGACATCTTTTTATACTACTTAGATGAGCAAGATGATGAAATTACCAAAGCATTTAATCATTTTCTTTTAGCATGAACTATCAGCAAACGATTGACTATTTATACCAGCAACTGCCCATGTTTAGCCGCATTGGAACAGCAGCCTACAAAAGCGACCTGCACAATACAATCGAGTTATGCGCTGCTTTAGATAATCCTCACACTAAATTTAAAAGCATCCATATTGCAGGCACCAATGGCAAGGGCAGTACCAGCCATATGTTGGCGGCTATTTTACAACAAGCCGGCTACAAAACAGGGTTGTATACATCCCCTCATTTAAAGGACTTCAGGGAGCGAATCAAGTTAAACGGGGAAATGATTCCGGAAGATTTTGTGATTGATTTTACCGAGCGAACCAAAGCATTAACAGCATCAATACAACCCTCTTTTTTTGAGTTGACCGTGGCAATGGCATTCGATTTTTTTGCATCAGAAAAAGTTGATATTGCCATCATAGAAACAGGGCTTGGCGGCAGATTGGATAGCACCAATATCATTACGCCTATCTTATCAATCATTACCAATATTGGTTGGGACCATATGAATATTTTAGGCGATAGTCTGCCAAAAATTGCCTTTGAAAAAGCCGGTATTATTAAGCCGAATATCCCAGTAGTAATTGGAGAATATTTACCGGATACTAAAAATATATTTATTGAAAAAGCAATCAAAGAAAATGCGGCTATTCATTTTGTGCAGGATGAATACAAGGTTAGTGACATCTGCATTTCTGCACAAAACCTGCAGTGTACCGTAACCAATACCCTCCATAAAGTTTCCGAACAATTTTCACTGGATTTAAATGGACTGTACCAGACTAAAAATCTGTGTAGCGTACTTTGTGCAGAAGCTATTTTATTACAACTGGGATTTTTAATAAATGACGAAACGGAAAAATTTGCCTTAGCTAATGTTAAAAAAATAACTGGTTTACAAGGCAGGTGGCAGGTAATGCAGGAGGCCCCCACAATAGTGCTGGATGTAGCTCATAACGAAGCTGGAATTCTGCAGGTAATAGAGCACCTTCAAAGGGTATATCCCAATCAACCATATCATTTTGTAATTGGTATGGTAAGAGATAAGGAGATAGATGCAGTGCTAAAATTATTACCAGTTGATGCAGCTTACTATTTTACCAATGCTAATATACCAAGGGCCTTAGCAGCTAAAGATTTACACGAAAAAGCAGCTGCTTTCGGATTGAAAGGAAATAATTATGATGATGTTAATTCGGCGATTGTTGCTGCTAAACTATCGGCTACAAAAGATGCTGTTATTATGGTATGCGGCAGTGTTTTTTTAATTGGAGAAGTAGACTATTAATAGCTTGTTTGCCTGATAATTTAATCAATTCAGTACAACTTACGAAGTGAGCTCTTCTAACTTTTTAAAAGCATACAACAGGCAGCTGGTATGCAACGCCTGCGGAAAATCATTCCGCATCAGCATACGGTTTACTTCTTCCAATGAAATCAATTGCACTTCTATTTCCTCATTGTGATCGAGCTGTTGCTGCCTTACTTTTTTTCCACCGGTTGCCAGAAAAAGGTGGGTATAATTATTCAATGCGCCCGGGTTGGCAGCAACTTTACCAACATCGTAAACAGCATCAAACTCATAGCCGGTTTCTTCCAGCAACTCTCTCGCTATGCCCATTACCGGCGTTTCTCCTTCATCAATAAAACCACCAGGCAGCTCATAAATTGTTTCCTTTATCGGATGCCTGTATTGCTTAACAATAATAGCTTTTCCTTCTTCCGTAACTGCAAGTGCACAAACCGATACAGGCAGTTCCACCACATAATAGGTTTCAACAATTTTACCATCGGGCATTTCACACTTATCTACCCTTGCAGTAAAATAGGGATGCTTTGAAATATATTCAGATGAAAGTGTTTTCCATTCCATATTTGCTACATTTTATTGATCAAAAAATAAAGGAAATAATTTACCAACCCTTCCTTTCCCTCAAAGAAGTAATATGTGCCGTGTGATGCCTGCCATGCCATGCATAAATCCCCAACATATACCAGATGGTCATTTCTTTTTTCTGTTCCGGATGAAAAACCGTTCTGTCCCATTGATGAGGTAGGATGGACTTAATTACTTCCATCCACCTTAAATGAAGTGCGTGCAACAGGGTAAGCGAAATATTGATGGGTAGTTTTTCTGTATCCTGCATCAAGGCCCATGCTGCTTCGTCGTAAGGCTTTATGGAAGGATTATCTTCTGTTAGCGCCAGCTTAAAACGTATGTACGCATTCATGTGACTGTCTGCTACATGATGCACTACCTGCTGCAGGTTCCAGCCGCCGTCTCTATAAGGCGTTTGGAGTTGCGCTGCATCTAAATTTACCACAGCATGTTCCAAATGCTGTGGTAAAAATTGTATGTCGGTCATCCAGCTTGCCAGCTGTTTTTCGCTATATGGTTGTGGCTCATATTTCCCAATGGGATAACGGGGATCTGTTACCATAAGAATTAGCTTTTGAAATTTAGTCCTTCTTTTCTTCTTTAGGCATTTCTGTTGCTGCAGCTGGTTTTATTTCCAGTAATTCCATCTCAAAAATCAAAGCTGCACCACCAGGGATATCAGCGCCAGCACCTCTTTCGCCATAACCCAGCTCACTTGGGATAAATACTTTGAATTTATCACCAATGTGCATGAGTTGCAAAATCTCTGTCCAGCCTTTAATAACACCTGCTACCGGAATGGTAAGCGGCTGTCCCCTGTCGTACGAGTTGTCAAACTTTTTACCATCAATTAGAGTTCCGGCATAATGTGCTACTACTGTATCCTGTAGTTTAGGCATTGCCGAAGTTGCATCGCCCTTTTTTAAAATCTCGTATTGCAGCCCGTCTGGCAATGTAATTACTCCGGGACGCTTTTTATTACTGGCCAAAAATGCCTGTGATTTTGCTTTTTCACCATTAGATTTTTTTGCCTGGTTTGCCTGCAGCTTTTGTTGAATAACCCCGTTACATTGTTGTTCATTTAATTCAATAGCTTTTTTCTTAAATACATCATTCATACCCTTTGCCATAGCAGCATTGTTTACCATTTCAATACCCTGTTGCTTTAAATTATTAGCCACATTCACGCCAAGTGCATAGCTAAAACTATCCGTTGAATTTTTTAAAGTAGAGGGACCTTTTGGCTTGCTGGTATCAGCAGCAACTTTTGCAGGTTTGGCAGATTTAGCGGCGGGCGCCTTAGCCTTTGCCTGGGCATTTGCAGACATACTTCCTAATAAGGATACACAGATTCCGAAAAAAATTTGTTTCATTGTTTTGATTTTTATTTTTTATTTGATGATAACGTATTTCAGGCTTCTCTTATTTCTTTTCCGGTAAGATGGATGAATACATCTTCCAGGTTGGCAGACTTAACCTGTTTGGGTCTTTCAAAACCGGTTTCTACCAGGTCGTCAATTAATTTATCAGGCGAAGCTATAGCAATAATTTTCCCTTCATCCATAATGGCAATTCGGTCGCAGAGTTGCTCCGCTTCATCCATGTAATGGGTGGTAATTATTACTGTTGTGCCCTTGCTCCTGATATCCCTGATCAGGTCCCATAAATTTCGTCTTGCCTGCGGATCGAGACCTGTTGTGGGTTCGTCTAAAAAAACGATTTTGGGTTTATTGATTAAAGTAGTTGCAATGGAAAACCGCTGTTTTTGGCCACCACTTAATTCTTTGTATTTGTTTTTTGCTTTGTCCTCCAGATTTACCAGGTGTAATAAATCTTTTGCATTGGAAGGCTGATTATACAACCCTGAAAACAAATCAACCAGTTCTACAAGGTTAAGCCCAGGGTAATAACCGGATGTTTGCAACTGAACCCCAATAATCTTTTTAATTTGTTCTTTCTCTGTATCAAGGTTTAACCCATCAACCAATATCTCCCCACTGGTTTTATCCCTCAATGTTTCAATAATTTCCAAAGTGGTAGATTTTCCTGCACCGTTTGGACCGAGTAATCCAAATATTTCACCTTCATATACATCAAAGGAAATACCCTTTACAGCTTCAAAAGTTCCGTAGTTCTTTTTTAAATCTTTTACTGAAATGATGGTGTTTTGCATATTATCAATACTGCGTAATTGGAACTGCTGTTTTTTGTCCGCTGCAAAGTAAGTGAATTTGAAGTTTTGAAAAGACTAATGCTGTAAGTATTTAGTACTTAGTATTTAGTACTTAGACTGGTGCAGCCCGTAGAAGTTGGTTTAGTTATTTGAATGGCGCAACCCCGACAGGGGTTAAAATACCG